>CALLNG010000426.1 GCA_938005345.1 uncultured Clostridia bacterium | reverse complement strand
TATAAAGTAGATTCTCCGGCTACCGTTTTGGATGTGCTGGAAAAGGCGTTGGACGGCGACCATACGTTTGTCAACGCAGACGGCAATTATATTTCGGAAATTGACGGCCTGGCGGAATTTGATAACGGCCCCAATGCCGGCTGGATGTTTACAGTGAACGGTGAATATTTGGATGCCGGCGTTGCGGAACAGAAAGTGAAAAACAATGATCAAATCGTGTTCCACTATACCGATGACTTTACGCAGGAAGAAAGCGCTGCCGATGGTGGTGGCGGCGGAACCGGCGGCGGTGGCAGCAACAGTGGTAGTGGTAGCGGCAGCGGCGGCGGAAACAATGTGGTTACAACGCCGGGAACAGATACTTCGAATCCTGGGAATCCTACAAGTGATGCGCCGTTTACCGATATTGAGGGACACTGGGCGGCGGATATGATTGCATACGCTTATCAAAACGGTTTGATGACCGGTGTGAGTGACAGTGCATTTGATCCGGATGGCATGTTGAGCCGTGCTATGCTGGTGACGGTGCTCTACCGTATGGCAGGTGAGCCGGCAACTGCGGCTGGTAATGTATTTGCGGATGTTGCGGCGGGCGAATGGTATACCAAAGCTGTCATCTGGGCAAATGAAAACGGCATTGTAAGCGGCTACGGCGACGGAAACTTCGGCCCGAATGATGCTATTACCCGAGAACAACTGGCAGTAATCTTCTACCGCTACTCCGGTTCTCCGGCAATCAACGGCACGGAACTTGACGGATTCACTGATGCAAATACGGTTTCTGATTATGCACGCAGCGCAATGCAGTGGGCGGTGCAAAACGAAATTGTAAACGGAAAGGGAGACGGCATCATTGATCCGGCGGGCAATGCGACCCGCGCCGAAACCGCAGCAATTTTCTATCGTTATTTAGAAAATACTGCACAGTAAAACAGGATAAAAGAAAACAAATAAAATTCAGCGGCGCTTGCCAGCGCCTGATAGCCGGCAAACAATTTTATCTATCATACGGGCTGGTGAATGGAAAAAAGAAACGGTTCTGAGCCCCATAGATATGGACAGAACCGTTTTTTTTATACCAAGTGGCGGCAGGTGATGGGAAACGTACCAAAAAAGGAGGAGTATGGAATGAAACAGGTATGGAAACGCGGCCTATGCATGGTTTTATCCGTTTTTGTCATTATAAGCGGAAGCATCAGTGTATTTGCGCTGGATCAAGGCGCTTTGGAGGAAGCAATCAACGATACCGCAGACTATTTGTATCATACGGTATCTGACCCGCAAGTGGCCTCTATCGGCGGCGAATGGACGGTGCTGGGATTGGCACGGAGCGGCTATGAAGTTCCAGACGAATATTATCAGAAGTATTACAACACGGTGGAAGAATATGTAAAAGAGCACGAGGGCAAGCTGCACGATAAAAAATACACAGAATATTCACGGGTTATTCTTGCGCTGACCGCCATTGGCAAAGACCCATCCAATGTTGCAGGATATAACCTCCTTACGCCGCTGGGCGACTATGATAAGACGATTTGGCAGGGGATCAACGGCCCGGCTTGGGCACTGATTGCCTTGGACAGCGGCAATTATGACATACCGCAAAATCCGGATGCTGAAACACAAGCAACGCGGGATATGTATCTTGACCGCATCTTGGAAAGCCAACTTTCAGACGGCGGCTGGTCTCTGCAGGGAAAAACACAGCAAGATGCCTCGGGCAACAGCGTTTCTGACCCTGATATTACGGGAATGGTGCTGCAGGCATTGGCAAAATACCAGGATCGGCCGGAGGTCAAACAAGCAACCGAACAGGCACTGGGCTGCATGTCTGCACAGCAGGATGAAACGGGTGGTTTTTCAAGCTGGTATGCGGAAAACTCAGAAAGCAGTGTGCAGATGCTGGTGGCACTCTGCGAACTGGGCTTGCCGCTGGACGATGCCCGTTTTGTGAAAAACGGCAATACCATTTTGGACAATTTGATGACCTATTATGAAGCGGACAGTGGGTTTAAGCACACGCATTCCGAGGATAAAACCAACCTGATGGCAACCGAACAGGGATGCTATGCTTTGGCCGCGGTAAAACGGGTACTGGACGGAGAAAACAGCCTGTACCGCATGTCGGACAATCTGACTGTTTCCGGACCGGAGGAAAGCGGCGGGCAGACCGTTGGTTTGCCAGGTAAACATGCCGATGTTCAGGTGATGGAAATCCAGTATCCCGGCAAAACGTTTGCGGATATAACGGAACACGGCAGCCGGACAGCCATTGAAGCGCTGGCCGCACGCGGAATCATCAATGGCAAAACGGAAGACAGCTTTGAACCGGATGCATCCATGACCAGAGCGGAGTTTGCAGCGATTATTGTCCGCGGACTGGGTCTTCCCGCAAACGGGATAGAACATGTTTTTGCGGACGTGGCAGAAAGTGACTGGTTTTGTCCGTATGTCAACGCCGCATATACCTATGGCATTGTCAACGGCGAATCCGATACGGAGTTTGCACCAAATGGTACCATTACACGGGAAGAAGCGGCAACCATGGTTGCGCGGGCAGCAAAGCTGTGTGGAATGGAAACCGGGATGGAGGCTACTGCCGCGCGGGATATCCTGGCAGGGTTTGTCGATTACGTCACGGCTTCCGACTGGGCGGTAACGTCCCTCGCTTTTTGCTATGACGCAGAAATTTTGCCGGATGACGCAATGGAAATTTTGCCGCAGCAGCCGGTAACGCGGGCGGAAATTGCACAAATGCTGTTTCAGATGCTGAGCGGTGCAAAATTGCTGTAAAAGAGGAATCAACATGAAAAAATATAAAAATCATATCATCATCGGCGCGGTCATTGTAGCGGTGCTGGCGCTGGTGTTTTGGTGGGGCGGTGATGCGCCGGGGCTGCGGGGCTGGAATCCGCAGTCCGATACGGTATCGACCGAAACGGCAGCCTCGCCGTCAGTTCCGGTGTGGACGCCTACGCCGACACCGTCAGAGGGGGACCCTTCTCCCGAGGTTGCCGCGCAGCCATCTGAGACACCGGCGGAAACTTCTGCGCCACAGGAGGTGAAAAAGCCGGGTGAACCTGCCACAACGGAAAACCGTCCGCAAAGCAGGGACGGCGAACCGCTTTCAGCAGAGGAAAAAGAGGCTTTGGCCGCGCAGATGACTGGTACAACCGTGTCCGCTGCATCAGGGGGCGATGCGGCATATTCGCAAAGCCTGGGAATGGAAATTGATGCATCTACCGGAAAAGACCAGTATCAAACCGCGCCTGTTCCGGAGGGGAAACCCGTCCCGGTTGAACCGCAAGATGCCGTCATCACGGACCAGGCATATACCTGCACGATGTCGGTGCGCTGTGACACCATTTTAAATAACATGGCCTGGCTGGATCCGGAAAAAGTGGAACTCGTGCCGAAAGATGGCGTGATTCTTCCGCCAACAGAGGTAACCTTTTATGAGGGAGAAAGTGTGTTCAACGTACTGGTGCGGGAGATGAAAAAGAATAAAATCCATCTGGAGTTTGTCAATACGCCCATCTACAATAGTGCTTATATTGAAGGGATCCATAATCTTTATGAATTTGACTGTGGAGAACTTTCCGGCTGGGTATATAAAGTGAACGGTTGGGCGCCCAATTACGGCTGTTCCCGGTATGCACTGAAACCGGGCGATGTGGTGGAATGGGTATACACCTGTGATTTGGGTGCAGATGTAGGCGGATATAATCAATTGTCAGGGGAATAAATGATGAACCATTCATTCAGCGGATATCATCCGATTGTTAATTTTACTTATTTTGTGCTGGTTTTGGTGTGCTCCATGTTTTTCATGCACCCGGTCTGTTTGGCGATTTCGCTTAGCTGCAGTTTTACTTATTCTATCATGCTAAACGGGAAGCGGGCCGTGAAATTCAATTTGTTGTACCTTTTGCCACTGTTGCTGGTGTCGGCGCTAATCAACCCGGCATTTAACCACGAAGGGGTGACCATTTTGGCCTATCTGCCCAGCGGCAATCCGCTGACGCTGGAATCCATTGCCTATGGCATTGCAGCGGCGTGTATGATGGTGAGTGTCATCAGCTGGTTTTCCTGTTACAACGCTGTGATGACCAGCGATAAATTTATTTACTTGTTTGGGCGTATTATACCTGCGCTGTCGTTGATTTTTTCTATGGTATTGCGGTTTGTGCCCAAATTTAAAGCGCAAATCAAAGTGGTGTCCAATGCGCAAAAATGTATTGGCAGGGACGTATCAAACGGCGGAGTCATTCAGCGGGCAAAGCATGGGATAACGATTTTATCCATCATGGTTACCTGGGCGCTGGAAAATGCAATTGAAACGGCGGACAGTATGAGAAGCCGCGGCTACGGCCGGCCCGGGCGGACATCGTTTTCCATCTTTACGTTTGATTCAAGGGATAAAAAAGCCATGCTATCTATTGGCTTTGCAGGAATTTATACTGTAATCGGCGCGGGCTTGGGCGGGATGGATTACCGCTTTTTTCCATCCATGAAGGGAACGGGCCTTTCGCTGTATTCTGTGAGCGTTTTTGCCGCATATTTGATTCTTTGCGCCATACCGATTGTAATGGAATTTTGGGAGGACAGAAAATGGAGAGCTACCAGATAAATCATTTTACTTTTACCTATCCAAATCAGGCCGCGCCCGTACTTTCCGATGTTTGTCTCACCATTGAAAAAGGGGAATTTGTGACACTTTGCGGGAAATCCGGCTGCGGAAAGACAACGCTACTGCGGCATTTAAAGTCGGTTCTCACGCCCCACGGAACGAAAAGCGGTGAGATACTGTTTGAAGGCGTACCGCTGGCGGATATATCAACTGCGGAGCAGAGTGAAAAAATCGGATTTGTCATGCAGAGCCCTGACAACCAGCTTGTAACGGACAAAGTGTGGCATGAATTGGCGTTTGGATTGGAAAGTATGGGACTCAAAACGCCCGAAATCCGTACACGGGTTTCTGAAATGGCGTCTTTCTTCGGCATCCAGACGTGGTTCCATAAAAAGGTGACGGAACTGTCCGGCGGACAGAAGCAGCTATTGAATTTGGCGTCCATCATGGTCATGCAGCCGTCCGTGCTAATTCTGGACGAGCCGACCAGCCAGCTGGATCCTATTGCGGCAGCGGATTTTTTGGAAACAATTCATAAAATTAACCGGGAACTGGGCACTACGGTACTCCTGACAGAACACCGCCTGGAGGACGCATTTCCCATGTCTGACCGTGTGATTGTTATGTCGGACGGGCGCGTGATTGCCAACGGTACGCCGGGAAATGTCGGTGAAATGCTTAAGGCGATGAACCATGACATATTCGTTGCCCTGCCGACGCCGATGCGGGTATACGCCGGTGTGGACAGCCCGCTGGAATGTCCTGTTACAGTGCGCGAAGGGCGCAAGTGGCTGGAGCAGACGGCGGCAGCCAGGGTGCCGGACATATCCGTTATTCCGGCTGATGTGGAGGTGAAACAGACCAAACCGATGATTGAACTGCGCGAAGTGTGGTTCAAATATGAAAAGGACGCGCCCGACATCATAAAAGGACTTTCCACCGTGATTCAGGAAGGGGAATTTTTTGCAATTGTCGGCGGGAACGGAACGGGCAAAACAACGTGTTTGTCCATCATGACAGGCTTGATCCGCCCATATCGCGGCACGGTACAGATTGATGGAAGAAAATTATCCGATATCGGCGACAATGAAAAATTCGATGGGCTGCTAGGCGTGTTGCCGCAAAATCCACAGGCACTGTTTGTGAAAAAAACAGTACAACTTGACCTGTATGAAATGCTCAAGGAGAAAAAACTGCCCAAACAGGAAAAGGAAAAACGTATAGCGCAGGTAATACAGATTTGTGGATTAGAGCAGCTACTGGATATGCATCCGTATGACCTCTCAGGCGGGGAACAGCAGCGGGCAGCGCTGGCAAAAGTACTGTTGCTGCGTCCGCGTATCCTGTTGCTGGACGAGCCGACCAAAGGGCTGGATGGTCATTTCAAGGAAAAGCTGGCCCGTATTCTGAAGAATCTGCAAAGCGCTGGGACGACGATCGTCATGGTATCCCATGATATTGAATTTTGTGCGAAACATGCCAGCCGTTGTGCCATGTTTTTTGACGGCAGTATTACCAGCTGCGGCACACCGCGCCGGTTTTTCAGCGGCAAGAACTTTTACACCACTGCGGCAAACCGTATGGCGCGCACAACCCTGCCGGAGGCCATATTGCCGGAAGATATCATACGCGCGCTGGGCGGAAATGTGCCGGAAGAACCACCGCAAAACGGGTTTTCTGATACGGATTACACCGTAGGCGGTGGAGATACGCAAAATCCAAAGCCAAAAAAGAAACCGTTATCCAAACTGCGGCTGGGAGCGGGTTTCTTTTTTGGAGCGCTGTTTTTACTTACCGTGTGCCTGTTTGCTAACCGGTTTGACGGATGGCAGAATTATCTAGTGCAGTTCTTTGCCGTGCTGGAGTTGGGGCTGGCACTCGCCGCCTTTTTTCCGGGCAAAGAGCTGACTGCCGCAGACCATTCCACGGTTCAGGTATCAAAGGAAAAACGGCGTCTTTCCAAACGGACAGCGGTGGCAGCGGTCATGAGTCTGCTTGCGGTTCCGCTTACCATTTTTATTGGCATGTACTATTTGGGGGACCGAAAGTATTATTTTATCAGCCTGCTGATTTTGCTGGAAACCATGCTGCCCTTTGCGTTGGTGTTT
>CALLNG010000425.1 GCA_938005345.1 uncultured Clostridia bacterium | reverse complement strand
ATTAAGCCCTAGCATTTTAATAGTGGGCATATAATAATTCAAAAGGCGGCTCTGTATGGGGCCGCTTTTTATATAGTGCCGGACTGGATAATAGCCGGCGGGTGGGACGGCGGGTACAATAGTGGTGATGGAAAATGAATAAACGGGAGCAGCGCATAGAAATTTTCTGTAATGAACTGTTCAAAACAAACAACCAAAGGCGTGCATATCGGGCGGCCTATCCTTCTGCCGAGAGATGGAAGGATTCTGTTGTGGACAGTAAGGCTTCCACTTTTGCAAAAGATGAGAAGGTTTTGGCAAGGTTGGAGCAACTACGGGCAGCAGCGGCAGAGGAAAACAGAATCAGCCGAAACGACATTATAAACCAGCTAAAAATGATAGGGTTTGCTGACATTGACCCGGACAGTATTAAGCCTGCGGACAAAATTAAGGCATTAGAATTAATTTCAAAAATGCTTGGGCTTGATAGGCCGGATATGGATGACGGCGGCATGATTCGAGATTTGATAGAAGGGCTGAAAAAGGCATGATTTTTACAGAAAAGCAAAAGGAACTGCTGCGGATTTTCAAAAATGGCGGGCTCAAGAGAATTAATATTCTGCATGGCAGCGTGCGGAGTGGAAAAACATGGATAAGCCTAGTACTATGGGCGTTTTGGGTAGCGTCTTCCCCTGCCGATAAAGCTTATTTGATGGTAGCGAAAACGCTGGCTTCTTTGAAACGGAACTGCCTGGATTTGTTGGAGGAATTGGTTGGTAGTAAAAACTTTCAATATTCCACTGGGAATAAGGAAGGATGGCTCTTTGGGCGCCGGGTTTATCTGGAAGGGGTAAACGACGTCCGGGCAGAAAGTAAAATCCGTGGCATGACTTTGCAGGGGGCCTACTGTGATGAATTGACTTTATTTACAGAAGATTTCTTTGTCATGCTGCTATACCGCCTTTCGGAGCCAGGCGCAAAGCTAATTGGAACCACAAACCCAGACGCGCCTACACATTGGCTAAAAATGAAATATATTGACCGGAAGGATAAACTAAGCCTGCTGGACATGAAATTTTTAATTGATGACAATACAACGTTAGAACCGGAGTTTGTCAAACAAATCAAGGCCGAAAATACAGGGGTGTTCTATGATAGGTTTATTTTAGGGAAATGGGTGACGGCGGAAGGGCTTATCTATAAAATCCTAGCAGATAATCCGAAAAAATACTTGATTAACAAAAAAGATGTGCCGGATATCCGGCGGGCTTATGTTGGGCTAGATTTTGGCGGGAACAAATCAAAACATGCTATTGTATGCAGTGGGATAGGGACGGATGGTAAGCTATATTTTCTAAAAGCGCGGTGTAAAAAAGCCACGGGCACGGACGCAGATGAATTGATTAACTGGTGTAACGTGGTTTTCGAGGAGTGCTACAAGGATTTGGGCATTTATTTTGATGTATACGCGGACAATGCGGAACAAGTCCTTATCAACTCAATATCTAGAAAAACAAGGTTTTCTATGTATAATGCCATAAAAAGCCCAATCAATGACCGGATCCGGTGCCTTAACATTTTATTGGCAACGGGACGCGCACTGTTTGTAGAAGGGGAAACGGATGAACTGGTAAAGGCTTTGAGTGACGCAACATGGGACGATAAGAAAATGGTTGATACACGGCTGGATAATGGAACCTTTAATAATGACGTGATAGACGCGGCGGAATATAGTTTTGAATATGAAATGGATAGGCTGGTGAATTTATATGTTTTATCAGATATGGGACTGGATTAAACGGTTGTTTGGCATTAAGAAAAGTGCAACGGCGGACGCGCAAATCCATTTGAATCAGGAATTTGCGGGAGAATATTTGGATATTAGTAAAATCAATTTCAATGCGATTTTTTCAAACCAACTGGCGACATTGGCAACAGCGGACAGCGATGTACAAGTGCCGCCGGACAACAAGCGCGCGGAGCTACTAGGCACTTTGGCTAGTAATGTTTGGGGAAAAGTAAAAAAGATGGTATCTATGGCTTTAGGGACTGGCGGCTGCCTGATTGTACCCTATGTGAAAAATGGCGAGATTTTATACGATATTGTGGCGCAAGACCGCCTGTGCATCCATAAGAAAAATGGGGAACGAATAACCAGCGCAACGGTATTAGCGGATGTGATAGTGCAAAATAATGTTGCGTATTGCCGCTTTACTAATTATGATGTGGAAAACAATACGCTGCATATCACTAACCGGGTTACAACGTCCACAGGAAGCCCGGCGATGGTAGAGGAATGGGAAAATATACAAGACCTATCCATATCCAACGTAGACCGTGTACTGTTTGGGTTTATCAAGTCCCCGGTTGACAATAGGCGCAGCGGCAATGACTATGGCGTGCCCATTACATTCGGTTGTAAGAAAATCATAGAGGAAATCGAAGAGTGCCTGGTTCAAATCAAAGAGGAATTTGCACTGAAACAAGTGCGTGTGCAGATGGATGAACGCATGTTCGATTTTGACCCCAAAACCGGGGAGCGCAAAATAACCAGTAAATTGTTTTGGATAGGCAAAGGCGATGGCAAAGAGAATGTATTTAATATCTTTGACCCAGCAATCCGGGAAAGCAGCTATTATAACCGACTCACACAGCTTTTTGAATTGCTGGAAAAACAGGTTGGCACAAGCAAAGGTATTCTCACAACGCCGGAAACGAGAGGGGCCACGGCAACGGAAATCAAGGCCGCAATTTACAATACCTATGCCCTAGTTTGTGATATCCGCAAAGCGGTTGAAAAAGGAATCAATGACTATTTGTATTCCTGCGACATTTTGGCGAATTATTATAATTTGACACCGCCTGGGAAATATGTGGCCACCTTTGACTGGTCTACAAGCCTAATAGAAAGCTCTTCTGAAACGTGGGCACAGCTGAAAGACGGGAAGTCACTTGGCATTCGTAAAAAGGCGGAACTGCGTGCATGGCAGACGGGTGAAACGCTGGACGAAGCGCAAAAGGTGATTGATGAAATCGAAGAATCAGAGCCGGACATGCAAACAGTGCTTGGAATGAGTGAGTAAACATGCTGAATGAAAATCAAATCAATGCACTTCCAGAACGCATTTATGAACGGTTACAGGCTATTAATTCGGAATATCTGGCAAGCATTGGGAAGGTGCTGCAAAAAATAGGGGAATTAAGGCCGACTGACGTACATAAATTGCAACGCATGTATGACTATGGCGCAGACTTGGATAAAATCACAAAGGGCTTGGCCGAGGCAAGCGGTAAAAATATCAAAGAGATTTATGACATATTTGATATCGTGGCAAAAGAAAACTATGATTATTCCGAGCCGTTTTATAAAGCCAAAGATAAGCCGTTCATCCCTTATTCCAAAAATAAGAAGCTGCAAAACTATGTAAAATCTTTGGCGAAACAGACGGTAAAGGAATACAAAAACTTGACACAGCACACGGCATTTGCGGTTTTTGCAAAAGACGGCAAAAGCATTGCACCACTCTTTGAAAACAACAAAAACAAGGTTGCGACTTCGCTATCCGAAACGTACACAAAGATTGTGGATTATGCAGTAACAAAGGTACAGCTTGGCGCGGAAGATTACCAAAGCGCAGTGCGCCAGATACTCAAGGCCATGACAAATAGCGGTATCCGAACAGCGGACTATGCCACGGGATATTCGCGGCGGTTAGACAGCGCAGTGAGGCAAAATGTGCTGTGGGGTGTGAAACAGTGCAATCAAAACACAGCGGACCGCATTGGCAAGGAATTTGGGGCGGATGGGTATGAAATCAGCTACCACTCCAACCCCAGGCCATCCCATGAAGAAATGGGCGGGCGGCAATATGCGGTTGGCAAAGGTAGAAGGGTAAATGGTAAATATTATCCGCCGTTTTCCGAAGTGGAAAGGCTGCTGGAGGATTATGGGTGTCTGCATTTTAAGTTTAGTATTGTCCTAGGCGTATCCAGCCCGGCCTACAGTGAAAAGCAGCTTGCCAAACGAAAGGCCGAGGATAAGAAAACAGTAGACTTTGAGGGCAAAACCTATACAAAATACGAGGCCACGCAAGTACAAAGGCAGCTGGAAACCGCCATGCGGAAACAAAAGGATTTAGCAAACATGGCAAAGGCGGCAGGCGATGACGGTTTACGGCGGGAAGCGCAGGAAAAAATAAACTTGCTCACCAGTAAATATGCCAAATTCTCCAAAGCTACCGGGCTGCCAACCAAAATGGAGCGGGCGCGGGTGGCGGGATTTAGAAGCGTGAAAGTAAAAGAATTGCCGAAAGTTGCAAAGACTAGCGATACCACGTTGCAAAGAAAAATTAATTATGATATAATATATAAAAACAAACGCAAACAGGGCATTATCCCATCAGAGGCAGCCATAACCGATGTTCATATAATTGCTGGTAAAGGAACATCAACTAAATTGCGAGAAGTCCCACGATTATCATCATATTATGATATTGTGCAATCTGGATGGCAAAAAAAGACAGGTGTTTCAGAAAGCAAATACGGAAAATATGAAATACATTGGTACGAAAATAATGGAGTTCAATATGAAGCAAAATTGAAAGGATATAAGGAAAAATGAAAGTGAAATATATTGGTGAAAGTTTTGGTGCTGTTAGCTTAACAGACAAGAAAATATATGAATGCATTGGAATTGAAAATGGAATGCTGAGAGTGGTTGACGACAGCGGAGAAGATTATCTTTATTCTGCTATTAATCCGCGCCCCCTTGATGGAAGTTCTAAAGGCGGAAGATGGGAGATTGTGAAGGATGATGAGAATAAAACGTTAGAAAAGTTATTCGCTGATATACTGTAATACTGCCATGCCATAGGGTAAGGCGGTATATTTATGCCAAAAGAATGGTGGAATATGCTGGATTTGTTTTTGCAATATCAGGTGATAAAGGATGTTATTTTACTTATAGTGTATATTGTGATAGTAATTGCCGCGATAGTAGTTACGATAATAAGATGGCATTGATATGTTTTGCACCCATAGGGTGCTATTTTTATGCCCTTTTCACATTCAAGTTAAATATAATCAGGTCACACAGGAGGTGCCTAATGATGAGACGCATACCCCCTTAGCACTTATGCACTGCATAGGTGCTTTTTTATACCCAAATCCGCCAGATGATAAGGCGTTAAACAGTCAAGGTGCGCGGGAATAGCCGCGTTAAAAACACGTAGCCGATTGAAGGAGGAAGACACAATGGACAGAAAATTTTTAGAACAGTTTGAAAGCCTAGCCAAAGAGGACATGGACAAAATCATGGCGGAATATGGCAAGGCGATTCAACGGGAACAAGCAAAGATGGAATCCATCAAACAGGAACTAGGCGCTGCCAAACAAACGGTTTCCGATATGACAGAGGAATTGCAAGGCTTAAAAGACAGCGGGGCCGCTGCGGATGAATGGAAACAGAAGTTTGAGCAGTTGCAGGACAAAGTGAAACAGCGGGAAGAGGCAGACAAGGCGGCAAAGGCGGACGCAGAATTGACAGAGGCCATTGTATCTGTGTTTGGCGATAAACAATTCACATCGGAGTATGTGAAAAAAGGGCTAATCGAAGACATGAAATCGGAAATTGCCAAACCGGAGAACAAAGGCAAAGGGTATGCGGAGCTGTTTGAGTCTTTGACCAAAGACAAAGACGGCATTTTTGCCAATCCCAATCCCCCAGCAGATATGACTGGGATGGGGAATGTGGAAATGAAATCAATTTCTGATGCCGATGTGCGAGCTATTATGGGTCTTCCTGCAAAATAAAAAAAAGGAGCGAGAATAAATGGCAAACGCAATTACATTATTCAAAAGGTACATAGACAATTTAGACGAGGTTTATCAAATGGCTTCTGTATCATCCGTGCTGGATAGTGACAGCCGATTTGTTCGGATGGGAGCAAATGCAAATGAAATTGTTATTCCCAAAATTTCTATGGACGGACTGGCAGATTATAGCCGTGCGAATGGTTATGTTGCTGGTGATGTGACACTGACAAATGAAACCGTAAAATTTAATTATGACAGGGCCCGGTCTTTTACTGTGGATGCAATGGATAACGAGGAAACGGCAGGCACTTTTTTTGGTAAACTTTCATTCGAATT
>CALLNG010000424.1 GCA_938005345.1 uncultured Clostridia bacterium | reverse complement strand
CCTTTTGCGGTTCCTTACCTCGTCTTTTTTTGTTGGGGTGTTTTGCAACACGCCCACCAGAGATTCGGAATACGGTCTGGAGAGCTGTTGCCCCCGAACCTCTCAAAAGGGTTTTGGACAGGCTGAGAAGTTTGCAAAAGGCCTAAAAAATTTATAACAAAACGAATAAATTTTGGATATTGGCTCATTGAAAAAGACAATGCGACATGGTAAAATATATAAAAAATATTGAATTTTATTGTGGAAGTAACATGTCGCAAATTGACTGGGATAGAATTGTTGCTGATGCCGATAACGAAGCTCGTAAAAAAGTGCAGAAAGAAAGTGAAAACGGTCAGAATTCGCTTGATTTTATCAGCGAACCTCATGTTGCTTGCTGCCTGCTGGTTGATACATCCGGCTCAATGCAAGGAAGCAAGATTGATGAACTAAACAGAGCTTTGCAGCATTTTAAAAAAGATGTTTGTGCGGACCCGCTTTCTGCAAAAAGAGTGGATGTATGCGTTGTTGAATTTAACAGCAAGGCCTCAATTGTCACGCCTTTTTGTCCTATAGCCAAATTTAAGCCCCCAACCCTTAGCGCCCATTCCACTACGGCTATGGCCACGGGCATCCGATATGCGATTGAAGCCGTACACGATCAGGTAAGTCGTTATCATGCCGCAGGTATCGAATGCTATAAGCCTTTTGTGTTAATGATTACGGATGGTGAGCCAACGGAGGACATGGAAGGTATCGCAAAGTTGATCTCTGCCAGAGAAAGCCAGGGCCGCTATGGTCACATGCGGTTTCATGCTTTTGGTGTTAAAGGTGCCAACATGGATTTCTTATCCACGCTTACACATCGTGTTTTAGCGGTAAACAACAATGCCTTTATGGAGATATTTGATTGGGCCAGCAAAAGCATGCAGATTATTTCTCACAGCAAACCTACAGATAATGTGCTAGAGAGCAATCTGGGCCCCAACATGGAACCGTATAATCCCGTAGAAAAGAAAGTGCCATGGAACGATTGATAGCATTGGGGAAAGACTCATTTCACAGGCATAAATTCTTTTGTCCAGGAAAAACGAAAGTGACAGCCTCTCCTGCCGCATCCAAACAGGAGGAATGCCCAAAAATTGAAGAAGGAAACATTCTGCATCCGGACTGCTTTCTTTCTACGATCGCCGGAGAGAACATTGCTGCCGTGGCCTTATCGCTGCGTGGGAAAAATCATATTGCGCAAGGAATGGTGCTTCAGGACTATCACAAGCTTCAGCTGATGGATGACCAGACTGTTTTTGTAGTGGTGGCGGATGGAGTAGGAAGTGAACCCCGCGCGGACGAAGGAGCTGAAATTGCCTGTACGAGTGCCGCGGCTTATTTTGATACCCATATATCAGACGTGAAAAAAGATCCACGTACATTCATGAAACATTCTTTTAAAGCAGCGAAAGACGCAATTGCCGCAGCAGCCCGATCAGCCGGAATAGATGCTCGCCAGATGAATACGACACTTCATGCTGCATGGATGACAGAAAAGGGGGTTTGGTGGGGCCATGCGGGTGATGGCGGAATTTTTCTAATGGATGATTCAGGCACCTTGGAAATGCCAACGGAACCAATGACAGCAGAAAATGGAGAATATGTCATCCCTCTTTTGGCTGGTGAGGCATGGTGGCAATTCGGCTTCTCTGAAGGACATTATCAAAGTGTGTTGTTGTGCACGGATGGTATCTATGGCCGCATCACGAACCGTGCCCTTCGTTCTGCCGGTATCGCCATGGATAA
>CALLNG010000423.1 GCA_938005345.1 uncultured Clostridia bacterium | reverse complement strand
ATTCTCATCTACTTTACAGATGTACTCTGGTGTCATGAATCCTTTGCTGACACCTGTTGGTGTACACAGGAACTCATGGTCGTTCAGTTTTACAGAAAAGTTTCCGTCATTAGCTGCAACCATTCCACGGTTGTAAACTCTTCTTCCGATTTCACACATTTATCCTGCACCATAACCCGCCATTTTTGATCTATATCCATGCCCGGGCGTTCCATAGCGCTTACCATAGAAGTAAACAGTCTATACGTTGCTTTAGGATTTTTGACCCAACAATAATGGTGGATACTGCACCCATCACATACTTTACTTGCCAGGCGTTCGCAAATTGCCCCCATCATTTCCTTCTTTTCGTTTGTTTCGTTGTTAGTTTTTCCAAATAATTCTCCCATATCTGCAAGGAGCCGCGATATCTGTGACAGGATACGGTCGGTTTTTTTTTGATAAAAGGCAAGGTGTGTTTCCTCTGAAGCATCCGATGTATCTTTTACCAAAATTTTTTCATAGGCGTCAAATATGTGCGATGGGGTAAAATAAAAGCAAACTGCTGCCGTTGCCGCTTCCACGATGGGCAGCCAAACAGCGCTGGTTCCGCCGTAGTAAGCAGCAAATCCCGCGTTGGCAAAGGTAGCGCCAATAGCAACCCCTAATGGTCCAAGCGAACGCATGGCTCCTGCCGTAATGCCAATAAACGCAAAGGTCCCTGTCATGATAGCAATATTGTTTTCTGCCGCTCCCATTATCATACCAAGTGCAGCGCCAATGGCACCCGACACGCCCATTCCATTTTTATATCCTGCTATTAAAATGAAATATAAACTTAAAATATTAGCCAAAGAAATTCCTAAGAAGCTGATACCCTGCAATCCTGCAACCGCCGACCCAGCTAATATAGCAATGGCAATGGACTCGTCATCGCTTGTCACATATCCCCCGCGCGTAAAGACAGCCTTTGCACGGAAAAATACCATACTTACGCCGCAAACAATGACCGCCTCCAATCCAGCCATAATCAAATCATAGTATAAAAATCCCTTCCAGGCCATCAAAATCAAGCCACAAGAAAATAAACAGGCTGCAGAAATAAGGCCACAAAAAAGCGGCTTGTCCCATATTTTACCGCGTATAATTTTATGCAGAGACAATAGCAATAGCGCCGCCAAAATATATTTGACGCTTAATATTCCCGCTCCCATTAGCAAAGACCCTAGCACAGTACCTATCAGCACAATATAATGTCTGTCATTTTTTATATTTGCACCGTACCATGCGATTCCTAGCGGTGCCATGATACCGGCAAATAATGCTCTTGATGTTAGAATGCCCGCTACACCTGCAATCATGTTTTCTATGTGAAACAGCTTTTTTCTTTCTTTTGGTTCCTGTTTAATTCTCTGGTATGTCTCCATTTCTGCTAATTTCATTTGTAAAACCCCTTCTTATATTCCATATTTTACCATTTCTTATTTTATTATAAGAAAAAAAAGCCCCATATTTTGTCGATTGGTGGTAGAATATTCCATTTTTTACTCAACAAATCTCGACAAACTATGTGGAAAAGTTTAGCTGGCATAGGAGACGCAATTCGTGAAACACTAAAACCGGAGCTTTTTTCACTCCAAGCAAACTACTTTGGGAGGAACTTCATCATGAAAATGAATACTTTTACAACCGGCCTAGTCACTGGCGCCGTTATTGGAACTGCTGTCGGCATGATCATGGACCCAATGAAGGACAAACAATCGAAAGCGTTAAAAATGCGTACAAAAGGCATGTTTAGTAATATTGGACATGTTCTGGATAGTCTATTAGACCGGTAAGATCCGCGGCTTACAGCATAAAAAAGACCTGATAGGAGTTCTCCCGATCAGGTCTTTTTCATCGTTCGTACTGCATTTAATTTTAATTTTGGAGAAACGGCTCCAAGGCCTGATACACCTTCAGCGTCACACCTGGAACATCCATCAAACTCTCCAGCGTTTCAAAAGGTCCGTTGGTATCTCGGTATGCCACAATATTTTCCGCAACCGTACGGCTGACACCCTCTACTGAAGCGAAGTCGTCTGCCGATGCCGAATTAACAGAAATACTGAAGTGTTCCACGGGAGTCGGTTCCGGTGTTGGTTCTGGTTCAGGAGTCGATTCCTTGGTCGGTTTCGGTGTTTTCGCGGATGTAGTTTTTGAGGAAGAGGCCTTGGAGGAAGAGGATTTAGAAGAGGATTTGGAGGAAGACTTAGTAGAAGACTTGGAGGAAGATTCTTCCTCTTTCAGCTCTGGAACATCAATTTTTTGTCCATCTTTGACATATGCGACTAAATTCACTTTATCACGGTTCGCCTTTTCGGTGAAACCGCCCGCCATGTCAATGACCTCCTGCACCCGTATATCTAATTCCGCTTCGTAAATGCCAGGATTGACAACCTCGCCCGATACCTGAACTTTCGCTTTGCTCTTCACAATCTCGTCTGCTTCCCCCTCCACTTTCTCCAGCGGATCTGTCATACTTTGTTCCTCTATCATGCCAATTCCAATATGTATGCCAAAGCCTACTATCAGGATTAACACGGTTGACACAATCACTCTTTGCACTTTTGTCATTTCCCTTTTCATGTTTTTCCCTCTTTCGACATTTTTCGTATCTCTTTGCGCAAAAATGGGATACCGTATTCGCGGCATCCCATTCTACCCCAGTTTTATTTTACAACCGCATTGACTAATTTTCCGGGAACCCCCACCATTTTCAACACTTGTTTCCCCTCGGTCAGGTGTTTCATCAAATTGTTTTCCTGAACATAATGTATCAGCTCTTCTTTTCCAAGATTCGCTGGAACCATGATTCTATCCCGCACTTTTCCATTCACCTGCAACACGATTTCGACTTCTTCGTCCACCGTTTTATCCGGGTCGTATTTCGGCCATGGCTGTTTTGCAATTTCGCCTGCAAACCCATTTAATTGCCACATTTCTTCCGTAACATGCGGTGCGATTGGATTAAACAACTGCAAAAATGTCCGCAACTCTCCTTTTGTGATTTTACCCAATGCGTTGAACTCATTGACCAAGGACATCAGGGTGGCAATCGCAGTATTGAACTTCATCCGGTCCATATCTTCTCCCACTTTTCTAATGGCTTTGTGTATAGACTTTTCCATTTCAGCAGAGTATTCTGTTCCATCTTCCAGCAGGTTTTGCAAATTCCATACGCGCTCAATAAACCGGTAACATCCTTTCAGGCCGTTCATGGACCACGGTGTAGACTGGTCAAATGCGCCGATAAACATTTCATAGGTCCGGAACGTATCCGCACCATATTCAGTCACAATATCATCTGGGTTGACAACATTTCCACGGGATTTGGACATTTTTT
>CALLNG010000422.1 GCA_938005345.1 uncultured Clostridia bacterium | reverse complement strand
TGATGGGATACGAAGTAACGCGCAACCTGCCGCTCAAGCAGGTGGAGATTGAAACGCCGGTGGGTGTGGCGAAAACCAATGTGATCTCAGGAAAAAAACTGGCGATTGTACCCATTTTACGGGCAGGACAGGGCATGGTAGACGGTATGCTGAACCTGGTACCGGCTGCAAAAGTGGGACATGTGGGCCTGTACCGCGACCCAGAGACGCTCAAACCAGTGGAATATTACTGCAAGCTCCCTGTGGACATTCAGGAACGGGAAATCATTTTGCTGGATCCAATGCTGGCAACGGGTGGCAGCGCCAGCGCGGCAGTGCAGTTTTTGAAGGAAAAAGGCTGCAACAATATCCGGTTCATGTGCATTTTAGCGTCCCAGCAGGGACTGCAGCGGCTTTCGGATGACCATCCGGATGTGCCCATTTTCTGCGGTGCGGTGGACGAAAAGCTGGATGAACATGGGTACATTGTACCGGGGCTGGGCGACGCGGGCGACCGCATGTTCGGCACCAAATAACCAGGTAAACCGCCGGAGCCATACATATGAAAAAGAAGAACGTGGAAGCAAACAAGCCAATATACCGTGCGGCTATATAGGTCAGCACGTGAAAAAGACCGGGCTCTCAAATGAGGCCGGTCTTTTTTTATAGAGGTATGAAGTGATGCAAAAGCCACGCCGCCATTTTCATGAAGTGTAGCTATACACAAGCGATGTTGCGATTTGCAAAAAGCGCTGTGGCTTTTGATGGCGCATCTCCATTAACCAGGCTTGCATTTAGAGCACGGTTCATAGGATCGCTTGGCCTCTTCCAGCGAGATGGCAATTTTGCTTTTGCGCAAATACTGGCAACCGGCACGGTGGTATTTGCTTCCTGTTTTGGTGATGTAGACCGTGACAGATTGCGTATCCCCAACCGTTTCTTGCTGCGTTTCGGATACGGGGGCAACTGCTTTTTGCTGCTGCACCTGCGTTGCCTGCGGCGTTTGAGTAGGCGTAGGTGTGGGTGTCATGGTAGGCGTAGGTGTGGGTGTCGCTGTGGGCGTGGCTGTTACCGCTGTTGTAGGTGAGGGGCTGGGACTGGTGCTGGTAGGCTCCGCCGGAGCATTGCAGCCCATGAGCAACAACGCCAGTAACAGTGCAGGTATCCATTTTTTCATCTTTGGTTCCTCCTTTTTCCGCCGCTGCGCTAATCTTCCCCCAGCGAAGCGGCAAAATGGTTTTTTCTATGGATAAGTTTCAGTATAATGCAACAAATCTAAAAAAAATGTAGAATTCTGGTATATAGAAATGAAGAGGAAGTGCAAAAAAAGTCGAACGGTTTGCCCAAAATAGGGAAGGAAAGCAGATTTACAGGCAGGCTAAATTCGACAAAATAAGAGAACGTTAAAATAAATTATCGCTTAAAGATAATAAATATAGAACAAAAAAGGAGAAAAAGGAGTTTAATAAATAGAAAATAACTGAAAGATTTAAAAAAACGAACTTTTGAAAGAAAACAAGGGAACGCCAAATAAAGAATAAAAGAAAATATGGAATGGAACCCTGCACAGAACCGTACAATAATAAAAAGCCTGAATGAAACAAAAATAGGACAAGAGGCGCGGTGGGAAGGACGAGATGAAAACGGGAGGAGGAATGAGGGTGAGGCGAGGAATAGCGCTGTGGGTGAACCTTTTAGAGCAGCAGTGGACGGAAGAGAGAACGTCCGCCGTGGCGCGGGTAGCTATGGCGGCGGCGCTGGTATTGACGGTAGGGTTTTGCAGCTTGGCTATTTGGGGCATTTTAGAAAACCCAGCCGGCTTGCTGCTCCCCTGTGCGCTGCTGGCGCTGACCGGTATTTTGGGCCTGGGAATTCTTTCCTTTTATACTAGGGCGCATCCGGCTGCTGGCCTGGTGTCCGTATTTGCCGTAGCACTGCTGGCACGCTTGTTTTTTCTGACCGTGTGGCCCATTACACCGGTAGATGACTTTGCGTCGGCGTACCAACTGGCGCAAAAAATAGCGGCGGGCGGTCTGGAGCAAGCCCGCGCAGCGGCAACCGATTCACAAAATTTATACGGCACTATTTGGTCTGTACATATGCCATTTGTGCTGACAGAATCGGCGGTGCTGCGGCTGCTGGGCGGCGGCGTACCGACACTGCAGATTTGCTTTGCCGTTTGCGGTGCAGCAAGCTGCTTGCTCACCGGGCGGATTGCCAGCGCACTTTTAGACGCACAGACAGGTTGGTGTGCGGGAATGATGATGGCATTGAATCCCGCGGCACTATATTTTACTTCTGTGTTGACCAATCAGCATATAGCCTTAGCCTTTTGCCTGCTGGCGGTTTGGTTGCTGCTAGCACGCCCTTTGCCGCGTGACTGGTGCAACACGTTTTTGGGCGGTGCGGCGCTGGCAGCCAGCAATTTATTGCGTCCGGAAATGGCAGTAGTGGTGCTGGCGATAGCCTGTTATGCCATTTACCGCGCGCTGTGCCAAAGAAGGTGGCGGCAAAAGGCAAAAGTGTTGCTGCAAGGGGGTGTGCGTACAGGTGTGGTTGCTGTGTGGATGATAGGCGCCACGGTGGCAGTGAGTGCGCTGCTGCTGCAATTTCAGGTGATTCAGCAGCCTATGACCCAGCCGCATATGGCCTATAAGTTGGCAGTAGGGCTTAATAGCAGGGCAGGCGGCATGTGGAACCTGCAAGACGCGGCGCTGGAACATGACGAGGCAGCGCTACGCAAACTGGTATGGCAGCGCTTACAGGACCCGGAGGCTGTGCTGCAGCTATGCAAAGAGAAGATACAGTACCAGTTTGGAACCTACGACTATTGTTGGAGCAGCGCGCAGGGGGCACAGCTAAGTGCGCAGAATTTGCGCCATGGTATGTCGCAGGGGTGGATGCTAGTAGTGTTGGCGCTCTTTGGGGGCAGCGTAGCAATGCAAACAATGCGAAGGGAAACCGCGGTGTTGCCGCTGCTTCTTGTGGCGCTGGGCTATGTTGCCACGTTTGCACTGATTGAGGTACAGGACCGGTATAATTATTTGCTGCTGCCATTTTTTACTATGGTGGCGGCCTGGATTCCGGTAGAGTTACTTGGCAGGGGAACGCAGAGTTTTCAGCGCAACAAGACATAATGTGCAGATCGATACCCTGTGCGAAGGGAAAAAGCTGAAAAAACTGGGAAGTGCGGGCACAAACTAGCGAAAAAACTTAAAAAACAGGCGGGCCATCCTATCCTTTGAGGATGGCCCGCCTGTTTTTTTAAGTAAGAGAATGGAGTAGGTTCCCGCGAGAGAACACGGGAACCTTCTATATGCCCCGCGCGCCGCGCAGCCGGAAATACCCTCTTGCCCAAAAAGGATACCGGCGCCTTTTGGCGGC
>CALLNG010000421.1 GCA_938005345.1 uncultured Clostridia bacterium | reverse complement strand
CCAGTGCAATACGGGCAACTTCCCGACGAATTGGATCAAAGCCCGACAACACAACCGCTTCCGGCGTGTCATCGATAATCAAGTCAATTCCGGTCAAGGTTTCCAGCGTCCGGATATTGCGGCCTTCCCGTCCGATTATGCGGCCCTTCATTTCATCGCTGGGCAGGGACACTACCGAAACTGTGGTTTCCGCCACATGGTCAGCGGCACATTTTTGAATTGCCATTCCCACAATCATACGGGCGCGTTTATCCGCTTCCTCTTTGGCTTCGGCTTCAATCGTTTTCACCAGTTTTGCTGCATCATAGCGCGCTTCTGTTTCAATGTTGCGGATTAAATATTCCTTTGCTTCCTCCACACTGAGTCCAGAAATCTTTTCCAGCTGCTCCAGCTGACGTTTTTGAATTTGCGCGACATCTTCCTGCATGCGTTCCAACTCTTTGTTTTTTTTGGTCAACACTTCATCCTTTTTTTCCAGGGTATCCATTTTCTTATCCAGGCTCTCTTCTTTCTGTTGAAGGCGCCTTTCCTGTCTGGTCATTTCATTCCGTCTGTCACGGATTTCCCGTTCCATCTCATGACGGTTCTTGTGAATTTCCTCTTTTGCTTCTACCAATGCTGCTTTTTTGGAAGCAGCAGCTTCTTTTTTTGCGTCATCTATAATTTTAGCGGCCTGATCTTCTGCAGAACCAGTGATTTTTTCTGAAATGTTTTTCCGGTATAGAATTCCCAGAAAAAATGCGGCGAGACCCACGCCAACCGCTGCAATAACAATAACGATAATAACAAGCAAAATACTCATTCTTGACCAACACCTCCTTTTCCATTTCCAATTTTATTGTGCGCAATGCGCAGCCATCCCAACTTATGTTTTTCGATATACCCTTTTGAAATCCCGCATTCAGGCAAAAGAATGAAAGCCCGTATGGGAACTGTGACAGCGGGCAAAAACCGCTGAAAGGGAATGGTTGTATATACATGTTAAGCGTATCCGTGCATACCTGTGTAAAATCCAGATATTACCAATCATGAAACGCGCAATATACACTATTTTATTTTATACGAAAGGAGCAGGGATGTCAAGAGAATTACGCAAAAAAAACGGAATTTCGAGGGTGCTGGAAAAATGGACTTATTTTAATCCAATGCCAGTTCGTGCAGGATTTGATTTTTGATTTGATCCACCCGGCTGAAATCCATGTGGGGCACATAGCAGTTTTCCAGTAAATCATGCACAGATTTCGCCTTTTGAATGGTTTGGGTTGCCAAATCAAGCAGTTGCAAAAGCACCATGGAATTTTGGTTTATTTTTCCTTCATCGTCATCGGAAAGTGGAACGTCCAGCGGAATAACCGGCGCATTTTGTGGAATCGGGAACTGGTTAATGGCATCGTGTGTGGCGAACAGCAGTGACAAGGAGGGGATATAAAGATGGTCTATTTGTGTTTTAGGGTTTAAAGGACTATAAAATGTTTCGACATGGTAGCCTTTTTTTCGATAACTGTCGCAAAGTGCATGTAAAATACTGCTGGTGACAAATCCATCGCCTTTTAAAACACAAAGGTTTGCCTCCTGGAAGGAGGGAATATGGCAAATGATACCGGAAGGGGTGATGGCGGTCAAAAATAGTTTGCGTTCGCGTCCTGGAACCGGCCCGGCGGTAGCAAGTGGCTGGAGGTAGGTTTCTGTAAGCTTCTGCAATGCAGCTTCCGCTACGGGCGCCGCAGCCTGCGCACACCAGGTAGCGGAGTCTGTATATACTTGGGCTGCCGCAGCCAAGTAGTGGTAAGCGGAAGCAAAAAATCCGCTGATTCGCCGGTTATACCGGATAATATCTTGTTTGTGCGGCACGATATCTTCCGTATGCCAGCAATCGCCGAGATGGATGATGGTGTCCACTGCGCCTGGTGTTTTGGGATCCACAACATGGGAGCAGGTACCCCGCAACGGGTTCGTTTAGACGCAAAGTGGACAAGCTGCTGTGAAAAAATTATTGATTCTGTGCGGCGCTTGTGTTATAATACAACCAGTAGATTTGCCGCATACCAATGTCCTGGATTCAACAGATTCAACGCAAGAATGGAGCTGCACCAGAAGACTTTGCGCAGTATGTGGAATTAAGAAAACATCGCTCCCGACGGCAGAGGGTGGGAGAACAATAAAAGGAGGAAACAGCATGGATTTTAGAAATTATACCAAGGAGTACCCAACAGAGGATGGGCGTTTCGGTGCGTATGGCGGAT
The DNA here is from genome assembly GCA_938005345.1 of uncultured Clostridia bacterium. Taxonomy (GTDB): domain Bacteria; phylum Bacillota; class Clostridia; order RUG12999; family RUG12999; genus JAAWTG01. The sequence goes on along the minus strand of CALLNG010000421.1, from coordinate 4,738 downwards.
GTTATTTGCCGGAAGAGTTGGTGCCGGCATTTGAAGAAATTAACGAGGCATACCAGACGATTTGCCGTTCGGCCCAATTTATTAGTGAACTGCGGCGTATCCGCAAAGAATTCCAGGGGCGGCCTACACCGGTTTACCATTGCGAAAGATTGAGCCGCAAACTGGGAACCTGCCAGATTTATTTGAAACGGGAAGACCTGAACCACACGGGTGCGCACAAGCTAAACCACTGTATGGGAGAAGGATTGCTGGCAAAATTCATGGGGAAAAAGCGCTTAATTGCAGAAACGGGTGCCGGCCAGCATGGAGTTGCATTGGCAACGGCAGCGGCCTTTTTCGGCCTGGAGTGTGAGATCCACATGGGAGAAGTGGACATTGCCAAACAGGCGCCGAATGTGACGCGGATGAAGATTTTAGGCGCGAAAGTGGTGCCGGTTACCCATGGTCTCAAAACGCTGAAAGAGGCGGTGGATTCCGCGTTTGAATCTTATGCACGCAATTATAAAGATTCCATTTACTGCATTGGTTCAGCGGTAGGACCACATCCATTCCCCATGATGGTGCGCGATTTTCAGATGGTGGTTGGGGAAGAAGCAAGGGAACAATTTTTGGAAATGACGGGTATTTTGCCGGATGTAGTATGCGCATGCGTGGGCGGAGGCAGTAATTCTATCGGTATGTTTTTGCCGTTTTTGAATGACCCAGTGAAAATTGTTGGTGTGGAACCGCTGGGGCGCGGCTCGAATGATGGGGACCATGCCGCTAGCATGGCCTATGGCAAAAAAGGCGTGATGCACGGATTTGAAAGCTATATGCTGCAGGACAGCAAGGGAGATCCGCTTCCGGTATATTCCATTGCCAGTGGATTGGATTACCCCTCTGTCGGACCGGAGCATGCCTTTTTGCACGACGCCGGACGCGTGGAATATGATTCTGTTACAGACGAAGAAGCGATTGACGCTTTCTTTAAGCTGTCTCGCTACGAGGGCATTATCCCGGCATTGGAAAGCTCTCACGCGATTGCGTATGCCATTAAAATGGCGAAGAATAATAACGCAAAATCTATTTTGGTCAACTGCAGCGGCCGCGGGGACAAAGACGTGGATTATGTGGTTGAAAAATATGGTTACGGCGAGGAATATCAATTCCCGGAAGATAAATAAAACAAAATACCGCAACATAGTCCAAAGCCCCTTCCAAACTGGAAGGGGCTTTTTGGCATATCCCCTTATTTTTTTCGCATACAATGGGTAAAAAGGGGGCCTAAAGATGAAAAAGGAACTCATTGTACACGAAATTTTTATCAATCGGGAAGCGGACCGAAAAAAGGCGGCTCTGGAACAGTGGCTGCAAACGATGGGGACCCGCTGGACGGGAAAGGAGGAGAGCCATGCGATGCGCCATATATTGCCGGCTGAGCAAGGAAGATGAAGAAAAACAACTGGAGAGCGAAAGTATCCAAAACCAAAAAGCGTTGCTGCTGCAATATGCCCGGCAGCGGGACTGGGTGGTGGAACAGGTCTACGTAGATGAAGATTACAGTGGCGTTGACCGGAAACGCCCGGCGTTTTGCGCCATGTTGACACATGCGCGGGAGCATCGTTTTGATGTTATATTATGTAAGACACAGTCGCGGTTTACACGCGATATGGAGCTCGTAGAAAAGTATATACACTACTGGTTTCCAATATGGGGAATCCGTTTTGTGACCGCAGTAGACCATGTGGATACTGGCTTGCAGGGCGGAAAAAAAGCAAGACAAATCAACGGACTGATGAATGAATGGTACCTAGAGGACTTATCGGAAAATATCCGGGCAGTTTTGGCGCATAAACGGCGGGAAGGGCAATATATTGGAGCGTTTGCCGCGTATGGCTACCGCAAAGACCCAGCGGACCGGCATAAACTGCAAATAGATCCGCCGGCGGCAGCTGTGGTACAAAAAATTTATCAATGGTATTTGATGGGTATGGGGAAACAGAAAATAGCAGAACGGCTAAACGAGAAGCATATCCCAAGCCCTGCCGCTTACCGTAGTGGTACTGATGTGGGAATTTGGAACAAAACGGCGGTGGGGCGGATATTAAAAAACGAAATTTATACCGGCGTTATGGTGCAGGGAAAAAGAAGAAAGGCAAGTTACAAATCTAAACAGATGCAACCGGTTCCGCCGCAGGACTGGGTACGGGTAAAAGGTACACATGATGCGGTGGAATCTCCAGAACAATTCGCACGCGTGCAGCAACTGCTATACAGCAAATCAGCTGTGCAAAAGAAGACCGCACCGCTTCCCTTGGCGGGCAAGATTCATTGTACGGTTTGCGGAAGGGCGCTGCAAAAAACACAGTCACAGGGCAGAATCTATCTGCGGTGCCCCAACTGCAAAGGGGTATGTGTGAGATGGGAGCAGTTAGAGCGCCTGCTGGAGAAAAAAATGCAGCCCTGGCTTCCGGAAATGCCGCACCCGATTTGGCTGGATATCTTAATAAGTAAGGTGGAGGTTGGAGCGGTTCAAAAAAGCGGCGGACAACAAGAAATCACAATTTGCTGGAAAATATAACGATAAAAAAAGGATGGTACGCCAGCGTGTGGTGACGTACCATCCACAAATGCCGTTTTCAGATCAGGCAAAATAAGGCCGTCCAGAGAATCTGGATCCGAAGAACAGTGTATGAGGTCTGTATCCAGGCCTTTTTTTTGTGCCTGCTGTGCAATGGCTTTCATAAGCGAGGATTTCCCTGTGCCAGGCCCTCCTTTTATTACATAAATTTTGTCGGCGTCTTCCTGGCGTATTAGAGAATCATAATAAGAGAAAAATCCATCGGCAGTGTTACCGCCTAAAAAATACTCTCTGCGTTTCATAGGCTAATCTTCCTTTCTTTACATTGATATTTTGATTTATAATTAACATGTTTTTGGCAATACGCTCAACCAGTTTAATGTATGCCGCAAAAGTGTAGAATATGCTTTTTTTAGCCGGAAGAATAGAGCGTTCCGGCAAACAGCAATGAGATATTTAGAGAGTTATGGCGCAAAAAGGAACAAATGAAAATGCTTGCTTGTAATCACAAAAATTGCACAGGGAAAATGCGAAAATGCACATTGCATTTAGGCAGTGGAACCGATATAATAAAATTACAAAATGTTTCATTTGTTTGGAGGTAGAGGACTATGGCAAAAATGGTAAAAAAGGGATTTTTGTGCCTCTTGGTTTTTTGCATGCTGCTAGGAAGCATCAGCGGATATGCGGCAGAAATGGAAAAAGAGCTGTTTGACTTGACATCTCTTGGCATTATGCAGGGAGATGAAAATGGCGAATTGCATCTGGATGACCAAGTGACACGCGCTGAGTTTGCTGCAATGATGCTGCGGTTAACGAAAATGGAAGAATTGGCAGAATTATACCGGAACGATACATTATTTGATGATGTGCCAATAGACGAATGGTATAATGGATATGTTAATGGTGCAGTTAATGCACAGTACATGGACGGATACTCGGAAGGGAATTTTGGGCCTAATGATCCGGTGACATTTGAGCAGGCGGCAAAAGTTTTGGCGATTATACTAGGATATGACCCTGTGGCCCAGCAAAATGGCGGTTATCCGGGTGGATATACCCTTACAGCGACCACGATTGGCCTTACCAAAGGGGCGGACATTGCAGAACCGTTCACAAGAGGAATGCTGGCAAAAATGTTGTACAATGCACTGGATATTGACAGAATGAGTATGACGGTAACTGCCGGTGGGCAACCGGGCTATGAAGTGGTGAAGGGTGATACCTTGCGGCAGGAACATGAAAATGACAATGTTTCGGGCAACCTGTATAAACAACGGGGTATTGTCACAGCAAACAGCACCATATGGCTGGAAAATCCTATCGCAGGTATGCAGGATGACGAGGTGGAGATTTCCGGTGTGATTTACAAAGTTGGAACGACCAATGCGGCAGATTACATAGGCCAGGAAGTGGATTTTTATTCGGAAACCGACAGTGCGGACCGGCTGGTAGTCAAAGCAATCAAAGCGTCTAAAAATACCAATGTGCAGACCTTTGATGCAAGTGATATCGAGTCCTTTACGCAGGATCGGCTGCAATATTATGATGAAGAGTCCAGCAGAAACAACAACTATATTAAGTTGGGCGGCGCAAGCGCAAAATTTGTCTACAATAGCAGCCGTGTTCTGGAATCGGACAATTCCATTTTTGATTTGCAAAGCGGAACGGTAACGGCAATTGACAACACTGGCGATGAAGTATACGATGTTATTTTGATTAACGAATTTGAATCCGCGCGGGTTGATAGAGTAAACGAGGGCGGACTTACACTGGTAAAGGGACAAACCATTTTTGATGATAACAAAATCGTCTACGATGCCGATGATCGCGACAAAAATTATGATATTCGCAATGCGGAAGGTCAAGTGATTTCCTTTAGCGATATTAAAGAAGATGATATTGTTTCCGCAAGCATCAGCGGCGACAAGAACACCATTCAATTAAAAGTGTCCAGTAACCGGGCAGAAGGCGCAGTTTCAGAACTGTTGGAAGACAGCATGGTCATTGACGGTGTGGAATATGAAATAGAAGATGGCAAAACGTTTGAAGTGCAGCCGGGTGATAGCGTGATTGCCTATTTGAACTACCAAGGCAAAATCGCGGATTTAGAAAAAGGCGACACCAAAGAAGAATATGGTTATGTGGTAGAAGTTGGAAATGCAAATGGAATGGGAA
>CALLNG010000420.1 GCA_938005345.1 uncultured Clostridia bacterium | reverse complement strand
GCTTTATGAATCCGAATTTCCTGCCATATTTTTGTCCCATCCGGTATCGCCAATCTTTTTTGACCGGTTTTTACATATTTACATACTAACGTCTTTGTGCCACGCTTCAGCACCTTTACAATTTTCCCCTGCGCTCTGCGATCCGGCTGCGCTTCGCGTACCACTTTCATTAAAACGGTATCTTGATGCAACGCATCCGCCGCATCTTCCTGTGCAATATAATAATCGCCTGATGCATCTTCCATCGGTGTTACAAATCCATATCCACGCTCACTTGACGTATATATACCTGCTATCAGGTGTTCTTTTTTAGCTGACAAATACCGGCCCCGTTTACTGCATAAAATCTTGCCTTCTTCCTGTAGTTCACACAACATTTTTTGTAAGCATGGAACATCTTGTGCTGGTACGTCCAATACTGTTACCAATTCCTCTAATTTCAGCGGTACATACTCCTTGCTGCTCATGTATGCATAAATCCGTTCTTTTCTGTCCATGCTTCTTATCCTTTCTCATTCCATAATCTTAATCGGTTGAAACTGCAAATAATCACTTGACACCATATGAAACATGATTTCATCCACTAGTCCGTCTAATAGGTCATCTCCTTGTTTTTTTCCATGCAAATGACCATAAATGCATTGTTCAACATCATATTTTTTCAATAATGCCAGGATTGCCTCATCTATCTGCTGACTATTGATAGCCGGTGGATAATGAGTCATCACAATTTTTCTTTCAAATCCTGCCTGCTGTGCGGCATTCAGAGATAATTCCAATCGAATCAGTTCCCGCGCATAGATCTTCCGATCTTCTGCGCTAAAACCTGACATACCGGGAGTGATCCAACCGCGGTTTGCACATATTGCAAACTCCTTGTATGGATAAAAACTGTTATGCAAAAAATGGATACTTTTTAGTTGATTTTCCTCCCGAAATGCATTCAGTTTACTGGCGGTCGTCCACCAATAATCATGATTGCCTTTTGATATTAATTTTATTGGTTTCCATTTTTCAAGAAACGCAAAATCCGGTAGGCTTTGTTGAAGATAGGTTGCCCAGGAAATATCGCCGGGAATCAACAGAATATCATTTTCCGTTAATTTGCTGCAGGCGGCATCTAAGCGTTCGACATAGTTTTCCCATTGACTGCCAAAAACATTCATATTCTTCGACGGGATTCCGATATCAAGATGTAAATCTGATATTGCATAAATGGCCATATTTTCCATTCCTTTTATTGCTAGCATAATACCGCAATTATTTTTTATACTATGTGTATACATGATTTTTCTATCATGTATGGCGGAACGGCTTCCGCTGATACAACTGTGTTTTATCATAATAGAGCCCTATTTTTGAATTTTCCGAAAAAGGATTGATATGCATGAAAGAAAAAGCATGTAATTGTATACCGCGCGTTAGCTGTAATGTCAAGACATGCATCTATAATGAAGATGGATGCAGCTGCGACGCGCCTACCATTGACGTAAGCTGCAGTCATGCACATAAGTCGGAAGACACCTGCTGCAGCACCTTTCAGGAAAAACTAAGCTAACAGCAGTTTTCCTTAAAAAAGGGATTGACACAAAAGGTCAATCCCCTTTTTTATGCTAAAAATGAATCTACCGCCTGTTTCATTTCCGCCTTATCACACACTTCTTCAAACCGTTCTGGTTTTTCCTTTAACTGTGCCAAACTGGCAGGAATTTTCTGCCCCGTGATGTTTGACAAAACGTTGCCAACTTCAAATTCATCCATATCATCAGCCAATTTTCCCTGAACAGCTTCCAAAACGCTGCTGCAAAACTTAAAAGGGTTGGCTGTCGAAGCAATAATTGTTTTTGTTGTATCACCAGTTTCTTCCACATATTGCCGATAAACCCGATAACCAACAGCAGTATGGGTATCCATTAAATAGCCATATTCCTTCCAAACCTCTGCTATGGTTTGCTTTGTGGATGTATCATCACAAAATCCCCCAAAGAAATACTCTTTCAATTTATCTTTCGTCACCTGTGGAACTTCATACCGTCCTGTCTTTTGTAATTCTTCCATCCACTCGCGCACACGGTCTTCGTCCCTGCCTGTAATATCAAATAGCAGACGCTCCAAATTGCTAGATATCAGAATATCCATAGATGGAGAAATGGTTGCCTTAAATTCCCTGTTTTTGTCATAGACTCCAGTATGAATAAAATCAGTTAAAACATTGTTTTCATTGGAAGCGCAAATCAATTTTGCAATGGGAATTCCCATTTCTTTTGCATACCAAGCCGCCAAAATATTACCAAAATTCCCGGTTGGCACACACACATTCACTGCATCGCCCGCCTTGATTTTATCCGCTTTCACCAAGTCACAGTAAGCCGATACATAATAGATAATCTGTGGCACCAATCTTCCCCAGTTAATAGAATTAGCGGAGGAAAGCAAATATCCTCGTTCTTCTAACTGCTTATTGAATTCCGTATCGCGGAATATCTGTTTGACGCCGGACTGCGCATCATCAAAATTCCCTTTTACACTGGTCACTGCAACGTTGCAACCTTCCTGTGTCACCATCTGTTTGCGCTGTATTTTACTTACGCCGCCCGTAGGAAAAAACACCTGAATCTTAGTACCCTGTACATCTTTAAATCCTTCCAGTGCGGCTTTTCCTGTATCCCCGGAAGTCGCAACTAAAATTGCCACTTGTTTATCAATTCCCGTTTTTTTCATGGAAACGGTCATCAAATGTGGCAAAATTTGCAGCGCCATATCCTTAAAAGCGCAGGTAGGACCATGCCATAATTCCAAAATATAAGCCGTATCATACAATTCATAAAGCGGCGCAATACTGTCCGTTTCAAATTTGGTTTTATTATATGCTTGATCGACACATGCGGCAATTTCCTCTTCCGTAAAATCATTATCAACAATTCTCGTCGGTTTAGTACAATTTAAAGTAATATCACCTGTATTAACATCAGTCACAGAAGTTTGAATAGATTCCGTAATTGTAATTTTAATGGTTTTGTAAATTGAATTATCTGCAACTACCACTTTTGTATAAATGCTTAGATTGCCCATTTTGCCACTCCAAGCCTCATTTATACCCGATATAGCAACCTCAGAATATTTTTTACCTGTATCACCAATTTCTTCATCTGCCAATTCACCTTCAATTGTCACGTTTGCCGTAATATTTATGTTGTTACCATTTCTTACCAC
>CALLNG010000419.1 GCA_938005345.1 uncultured Clostridia bacterium | reverse complement strand
TTTATTTTCACCGTATTGCATGAAAAGCTGCTGCGCTTGCTGACTACTGAGTCCTTGTTCCATGGAAGTATGCAGCTCCTGCAATAGTTCCTGTTTTGATTTGCTGTGGGGTGTCAAAATAGAATTCCTCCTTTTTCTATGATACCGTTATTATATCAGATGAAGACTTGTATTTCACTAGGCAAAAAGCTGTAGTGTTACATTTTTACCCATTTCCAGATTTTTATTACATTTTGGGACAATTGAACCAACTTGTCCCAAATAATCTATAAAAGATTTTGGTTGAAGTGGAATAAAAAATATGGTATAATGGTTTCTAAAGTATTGTTTTGGGTATATAGGGGGTGAACCTTCTGGCAGACGCAAACATAACCAAACGTGCGCTGGCCTCCGCTTTGAGGGAACTGATGGAACGTCAGCCGCTTACCAAGATTAGTGTAGGAGATATTTGTGAAAAATGTGATATGAACCGGAAGAGTTTCTATTATCATTTCAAAGATAAATTTGATTTAGTGAATTGGATTTTTGATACTGAATTTATTGCAGTCGCAAAACAGAAGGGATACCAAACTGGGTGGACACTGATGGAAGCATTGTGCTTTTATGTAAATAATAACAGATCGTTTTACCGGAAACTATTTCGGCTAGAAGGAGAAACCCGTTTTCAGAATATTTTAGAGAATACATAGTGTCCGCGTTATTAAGTGATTTAAAGGGAGTTTATCCAACAGAACGGGAACGAGAATTTTATGCCGATTTTTATACGGATGCGTTTGTATGTGCTATGAAACGCTGGTTACTGAAGCGGGAAAACATACCCGCATCGGAATTTGTGCCTCTTTTGAAGCAGGGGTTATTGCAGATATCGCAAAAGGTCGGACAGGATTTTGCAGAAAATAAGTGAAGCCACCGGAATTGTGAAAATGTAAGATACCAATGGGAGATAGATGTAACATTAGAATGATAAAAAATGGATAGCGCAACAAACACAAGGAGGGATACCTTAAGGTATCCCTCCTTGTGTTTGTTATTTTGTTATATAGATAGAGTATAAGTGGAGTGCATTTTTAATAAAAAGTCAACTGCCTATTTGACAAGTCATTTTACTGTCTTGCTATCTATTTGCTGTACGGTATAAACGGGAATAGAAAGTTGCTGATTGCGATAGATTTTGGTATCATCTAAATCATTATGTTGCATAATTTCCCACATAAAACCGCGCACATTTTCATCCGGACTATATTGTTCAGCAATTCCAAGCAAAGTGTCACCAAAGTTAACGGTGACCGTTTCATAGTGAGACAGCGTTTTGATTCGCTGCAATTCATCCGCATCAGCGTGCATAATCCATGCGTAGGCCATTATAATAAGAAGAATGATACTAGAAATGAAACAGATAAAACGCGGTATATTAAGGGTGACTCGTTTCGGCCTTTTTATAACTGTAACCATCGCTGGCTGGGTAGCATATAGAGAATGATTCATGGATTACCACATCCTTTTTAAAAGATTGAACAAATGTTCCAGAACTGTTGTTCGTATATATTATAGCAGAACAAATGTTTGTTGTCAATCCTTTTTTTGAAAAAATTTTTTGTATGATTAAGCAAAAGTGGAAAAAATAAAATGAGAGAATATATTACACAAGCAGAAAAACGTGACCATTCAAAAAGAGGAGGATATAAGCATGAGAACAATTCGGACAGACTTAGCCGTGGAAGCACACGAGTATTATACGCAGGGCGGCAGCAAAATTCCGCAGGGAGTACAGATGGAGGAGCAGGAGATAGATGGTTGTAAAGTGACGCGTGTGCGCATCGATTCAGAAGAAGGAGAGAAGGCGCTGCATAAACCAAAAGGAGAATATATCACGGTGGAAATTCGAGATGTTATGCGACTGAGTGCACAAGGACAGCAGGCTGCATCGGGCATTGTGGCAAGGCAGATAGGACAGTTGTTGGAACAAAACGCTATTGGCCCGGAAGATGAAATTTTGGTCATAGGGCTAGGGAACTGGGATATTACTCCAGACGCATTGGGGCCGAAAACCATTTCAAAGCTGTGTGTTACACGTCATCTGCTGGAATATATGCCGGAAGTGGTAGAAAAGGGGACACGTTCTGTCTGTGCGATTTCACCCGGCGTACTGGGAATTACCGGAATTGAGACGGGAGAAATTGTACGAGGGGTTGTAGAACGGGTAAAGCCTAAGGCGGTGATTGCCATTGATGCGTTCCCGTAGCACAGAGCGCGTCGGTGTAACGGTACAATTGTCGGATACGGGAATATCGCCTGGTTCTGGAATTGGGAACCGTAGAAAAGAATTGACCAAACATACGCTCAATATTCCGGTGATTGCCATTGGTGTTCCTATGGTGGTGGATGCGGCAACAATTGCAGATGATGCATTGGATGCCGTGATTCAGAAAATGCAAACTTCGACAGACAAGCAACAACCTTTTTATCAAATGCTTCAGGAACTCGAGGAACAGGAGCGGTATACCCTTATACGCGATTCTTTGGGAAGCGGGCTTGCAGAAATGATTGTGACGCCCAAAGAAGTAGATGCCATGATTGAAGAGATTTCCAGCATTTTATCGGATGCAATTCAAAGGGGAATTTATTCAAAGGAATTTCTTAAACAAGTTTCCTAACCCGCAGGAGCAAGCTTTTCTTTTGAACTTTCATACTAAAATACCCAACTGTTGCATATACATGATGATATAATCGGAACGATATAGACAAGTTAGAGAAAGGATAGACGGAGGGGTACTATGCGAAGGTACAAAGGAATTACGCGGGAGCGGCTGTGGATTGCGGTTATCATTTGCAGCATGTTTCTCACGGGCGGTATTTGCGGCACAAAATTAGCTTCCGTACTGGAGGTAAAATTGCAGCCATATTATGTAATTTCAGCACAGCTGGATCAATCGGGGCTTTATCACGAATCTGTACAGCAACGCCCTGGCTTGGCAGAGCGTTTGGCTGGCCTTGCTGATACGCTCCTTGGCGGGAATTTCTATCGGCCTGCTATGGCGATGGCAAGTTCCAGCGGTGTTTATAAAACGATTATTACTAAAGATACCGTCTTAGCGGCAGAACAAAGTTACCGTACAGGAGAAAAGCTAGTTTCCTCTCAGCAGGAGCTGCCGCCGGTGGACAACAATTCTTTGGAAAGAACCATTAGTGCCACGGGCGGCAGTATTAAAGTGTCAGACAATATCACAATCAACAACGAAACTTCCTATAGTATTGATACTGCAGCGCTGGTTTCGGCAGAAAAGCCATTTGCATTAGCTGGGTCTCCAGAGGTGTTGATTGTGCATACACACGCGACAGAATCTTACGCACAGTCAGAAAATTACCGTTTTCCATATACCTCTAATGACAGAACGACCGACACCAATTATAATGTTGTACGGGTGGGGGATGAAATCGCAAAAGGGTTGGAAGAAGCAGGAATTGGTGTGGTGCATGACAAAACGTTGCACGATTATCCGGAATATAACGATTCTTATGCACGGGCTTACCAGACGATTGCACAGCATATGAAAGAAAATCCCTCCATACGCATTATTTTGGATATTCATCGGGATGCAATTGTCAATCAGGCAGGGGAGAGGACAAAATTAGTCACAGAAATAGATGGAAAAAAAATCGCACAGGTCATGCTAGTGGTAGGGACAGATGAACTGGGATTACAGCATGACCACTGGCACACCAATTTGAAATATGCAGCCATGCTGCAACAGCAATTTTTATCTATTTGCCCCACTTTTGCGCGGCCGGTCAACTTGCGGACGTCCCGCTTTAACGGACATGCGGCTCCAGGGGCCGTGATTGTAGAAGTTGGCAGCAGTGGAAACACACTTGATGAGGCATTGGGATCAGCACAATATATCGCAAAGGCAGTGGCACAAACGATTCAAATGTTACATTGATTTCGTCATTTTTTACATAAAAAGATTGACAGGCAAAAAAGAATGTGTTACATTATTACTATGAGGGGAAGCCAGATTTCCCTTCATAGTGACAAAAGAAAAGGAGACAGATAGAGATTAGATAAAAGCGTGGTGAGGTTGAATTGCGTACAATACAAGAAGTGTTCCATGAAAATATTTTTGGGTTGTTTGTCGAATTTTGTCAACGGGAAGGGTATGTCTATTTACAAGATTTGGATTCTTTTGATTTCCGGAAGCTGTCTGAAATCAAAGGAATTGGAAAATCAAAACGGGAAAAAATTCTGTACCGTTGGAATATGGAAAAGCAATCCATGAAAAAGGGGAAAACAGAGGAAGATACAGAATTATTTGATGAAATTCACCCCTCGAATAGTAAAGTGCCATTGATATGTATGAATTACATGGGGCGTTTCAAAAAGACAGTAGCCACACTGCAGCAAAAAGGAATACAAACAGCAGGGGATTTGGCAAAATGCAAAAGGTCGGAAATCCATACAGAATATCCTGCCATATATGAGTCGGTTTTGGAACTGCAAGAGCTGTTATCTTTGCCTGGTGAGAAACTTGTGAACCGGATGCTAGCATATATTAAAGATAATTTTCACTATGACATATTGGTGCAGCGCGCAGCAGGCGTGACACTACAGCAACTCGGAAACCAAATGGAAATCACGC
>CALLNG010000418.1 GCA_938005345.1 uncultured Clostridia bacterium | reverse complement strand
GACACCCAGCGCCTCCACATCTTTTACTTCGCCCAGGTCAAGCTGTAGCCATACACCGTTGCCGTCCGCACTCCAGCGGGTGTTAAAGTCACCGTCAAGCGCGTTGTCCTTGTTGTTTTCCGGCTGCGGTTCATCACTGGCTGTCACTTTCACAATGCCCAACTCTCCAGAATCCAGTTTAGGCAACTGTTTGATATTGATGCTATAATAGGTGTAATTGTCAGCATCCTGCGCGTCCGTTACTTTGACATAAGCCGTTTCGCCCCAGTCCTCTACTTGCGTGATTTCTACTTCGCTGCCATCTGCCTCTGCTGAAATGACTGGAAGTTCTGATTCATTCGGCAATGTGATGGAATAGGTTGTCAGGCCCGGTTCAAAGTCCTCTAATTGCACACCGTCTAACGCAATGGAGGTCGCGCGCGGCGGCTGCGCCAGTTCGCCGTCCGGAATCTGCCATTCACTGATGGGCACCATTTCCGCGTTTTCCACCGGCGTACCCGGAATATAAGGCAGGAACGTGACGGAAATGGTCACATCACCTTTTGCTTTGGGCAGGTTAATAGCCAACTTGCGGGTACCGCTGTTGGTATTTTGCCCTTCCTGGGTGGAACTGCCCGGCAGCGGCACTGCGTCCATTGCCGTGAACACCGCCGAATCATCGGAGCATTCCAGCCCAACATACAAGTGTTGTCCGCCTTTGGTCAAAATGGCGCTTTTGCCATCGTTTGCAATTTCAATTTCCGACTGGGTATGCATGAACCACCATAGGTCGTGTGTGCCGCTCTGGAGGCTGATTTCATCTTGCAGCACAACGCGGCGGCGGTTGTTATCCAGCTTCATGCCGCGTTTTGCTTCTTTTGCAGCGTTTGCCAGAGCCGGCGTCATATCCACTACAGCAAATCCCCCGCGGTCTTTGGTTTCAAACGTTTCAATTGTGGTAAACGCATTATATACCTGGTCCGCACCCTGGCCCGGGTCAATGACCACGGTATTTTGTCCCTCTCCGCGGCAACGGTAATAATTCCACCTCTGGGAATTGGGGCCGTCCATGCTAAAGTATCCCGGCAGATTGTAGTCATCCGAACCGAGGTCTACCGCCCAGCGGTACCCTTCCATATCCAGCACAAAGGTTCCAGAGTCCAAATTGCCATGGGCCACATTGTTTTGCCCGCCATGAATCGCGGCAAATGTCGCGTTTTTGTCATCCCAGGCACTGCGGAAGCTCGCCACTTCCGTATAGCCGAAATAGTGGTCCAGCGGCAGGTTTACTTCATCCGCCACGCAAGTTGGGTCAAAGAACAGCAAATCAAACTTGCCGCCCTTCCAGTTATAATCTTCCATTTGGTTCAGACGTACCCGTGCCAGGCCGCCGTCTTGCAGCTGTCCGGCAAAATAGAAGATTTCAGGAGCGTTGACCAGGCCCGCGCCTGCGTCCCCTATATTAAAGGAACCCTGTGCGCTGCTGCCATAGATGGGGAAATACGCCGTTTTATCCACGTTGTGTAATTCCAGATATCCATAATCCGTACCATTTGCCGTTTGCAACGTGGACATGTAGTACACAAGGTACTGCACAGTGTACTGCC
>CALLNG010000417.1 GCA_938005345.1 uncultured Clostridia bacterium | reverse complement strand
TGGAAATGGTCTGTCCGTCATCAATACCCGCGGGTATACGAACATCAATCGTCACCCGGCGACGCACTTTCCCTTTGCCATCACAGGTTTGACACTTATCCCGAATAATTTTACCTGTTCCTCCGCAGGCACTGCAAGGCCGCGTCGTAGCAAACTGTCCAAACGGCGTTCGCTGCGTCGTTCTAACTTGTCCAGTTCCACCGCAGGTACTGCATGTAGAAGGGCTGGTTCCTTCTTTTGCCCCGCTGCCATGACATGTTGCACATTCCTCAACCCGCATAAAACTTACTTGTTTTGTTGCACCAAATACCGCTTCTTCAAACGCCAGCGTTAGTTCCACTTCAATATTTCGGCCTTTTTTAGGGCCATTACGCCGCGTGTTACCGCCGCCGAATCCACCAAACATATTGCCAAGAATATCATCTAGATCAATATCAAACCCACCAAAACCGCTGAATCCACCACCGGCTCCAAAGTTGGGATCATTGGCAGCATGGCCAAATTGGTCATAATTGGCCCGCTTCTGTTTATCACTCAAAACAGAATAGGCTTCACTTGCTTCTTTAAATTTTTGTTCTGCTTCCTCTTTATTATCCTTATTAAGGTCGGGATGATATTTTTTTGCAAGCTGCCGGTACGCTTTTTTAATTTCTTCGTCACTAGCATCTTTTGATACACCCAACACTTCATAATAATCCCGCTTCACCAGACTACCCCTTTCATCTATCCAAGACTACTTTGAAATTCACAAACAAGGGGCCAGCTAAAATAGCCGTCCCCCGTTTGTACGCATGTCTAGCGTTTATTTTTTGTCATCATCGTCTACTACTTTATAGTCGGCTTCTACGGTATCATCGTTACCAGCATTCGCGCTAGTTTGGCCATTTGCACCGTTTGCTGCCTGTTGCTGTGCCGCCTGCTGCTGGTACAATTTTTCAGAAAACTCATGGAATTTCTTTGTCAATTTGTCTGTTGCTTCTTTAATTTTTGCCGCATCCTGACCGGATAGCGCCGTTTTCACATTGGCAATTTCTGCTTCAAACGCAGATTTTTCTTCCGCCGGAATTTTGTCTCCCAGTTCATTCAGCGTTTTTTCTGCCTGATATACCATGGAATCTGCATTGTTACGAATATCAATTTCCTCTTTGCGTTTTTTGTCTTCCTCGGCATATTGTTCTGCTTCTTTGACCGCTTTATCAATATCGGCATCCGACAGATTTGTGCTGGCCTGGATGGTGATTTTCTGCTCTTTCCCGGTTCCCAAATCTTTTGCCGAAACATTTACAATACCATTGGCGTCAATATCAAAAGTAACCTCTATTTGCGGCACACCTCTGGGTGCTGCTGGAATTCCCGTCAATGTAAACCGCCCCAGCGTTTTGTTTCCTGCCGCCATTTCACGTTCACCTTGCAGCACATGAATTTCCACATCGGTCTGGTTGTCCGCCGCAGTAGAAAATACCTGGCTCTTTTTCGTCGGAATCGTGGTATTCCGCTCAATCAATTTTGTGCAGACTCCACCCAGTGTTTCAATTCCTAAAGACAACGGCGTTACATCCAGCAGTAACAAGTCTTTAACTTCTCCGCCCAGAACACCAGCCTGGATTGCCGCGCCGAGCGCTACACATTCATCCGGGTTAATTCCCTTGTGTGGTTCCTTTCCTGTAATTTTTTTCACTGCTTCCTGCACTGCCGGAATACGGCTCGAACCACCAACTAATAATACTTTATCTATTTCACTTGCCTGCAAACCAGAGTCCGCAATTGCTTGGCGCACAGGCGTCATGGTTGCTTCCACCAAATCTGCGGTAAGTTCATCGAATTTTGCTCGAGTCAATGTCATATCCAAATGTTTCGGAGAAGACGCATCCGCCGAAATAAACGGCAAGTTGATATTTGCTGTTGTTACACCGGACAACTCAATTTTAGCTTTTTCAGCCGCCTCTTTTAGACGCTGCATCGCCATTTTATCCTGGCTCAGGTCAATTCCTTCTTCTTTCTTAAATTCAGCAACCATCCAATCCATAATCCGCTGGTCAAAATCATCGCCGCCCAGACGGTTATTTCCGTTTGTCGCCAGTACTTCAAATACACCATCGCCAATTTCCAAAATGGAAACGTCAAATGTTCCGCCGCCTAGGTCATAAACCATAATTTTTTGGTCGCGGTCTTTCTCCATACCATAAGCTAACGAAGCCGCGGTCGGCTCGTTGATGATACGCAACACTTCCAACCCTGCAATCTTTCCTGCATCCTTGGTTGCCTGACGCTGTGCATCACTAAAATAGGCTGGTACCGTAATAACAGCTTGGCTTACTGGTTCTCCGAGATACGCTTCCGCATCCGATTTCAGTTTCTGTAAAATCATTGCGGATATTTCCTGCGGTGTATATTCTTTGCCATTGATATTGACTTTTCTATTTGTTCCCATATCACGCTTGATGGAAATAATGGTGTTTTGCGGATTTGTGATTGCCTGGCGTTTTGCCACCTGGCCAACCAACCGTTCCCCATTTTTTGAAAATGCTACCACAGA
>CALLNG010000416.1 GCA_938005345.1 uncultured Clostridia bacterium | reverse complement strand
CAGATTTTACTAACAAAAGATACTATTCAAGTGGAAAAAAGCAAGGAAAATGCAAGAAATACATTTCAGACGTTATTAGAATACGGTGTTTTACCAATTGTAAATGCAAATGATACAATATCCACCGAAGAAGCCGAGTTTGGAGACAATGATACATTATCGGCTATTGTTGCAAAATTAACGGATGCTGATTTACGTGTTATACTAAGTGATATTAACGGATTATATGATAGCGATCCGCGCAAAAATAAACGGGCACAGCTTATTACACTGGTTCATGAAATTGACGACCGTATTTTGCAATCTGCCAGCGGTGCTGGAACAAAAAACGGCACAGGTGGCATGATTACAAAACTATTAGCTGCGAAAATCGCGACGCAAAATGGAATACATACTTGTATCAATAATGGGAAAAATCCTGAAATTTTATATGATATTTTAGATGGAAAAGAAACGGGCACTCTTTTTGTGGCAAAGTAAAAAACAAATGGAATAGCTAGATGTTCCATTTGTCTATTCTATAGGGAGGCAGAGAAATGGTTAGACGAATCTATGTGGAGAAAAAAAAGGGGTTTGATGTGGAAGCGCAGGGACTATTTACAGATTTAAAGAAAAATCTGTTGATTGATGCGCTGAAGGACGTTAGAATATTCTATCGCTATGACGTGGAAGGCCTAAGTGAGGAGCAGTTTCAACTAGCTGTACATTCCGTTTTTTCTGAACCGCCGGTTGACATCTGTTATACGCAGCTGCCCCAAATGAATCATTGCCAGATGTTTGGCATTGAATTTTTACCGGGTCAGTTTGATCAACGGGCTGATTCCGCACAGCAATGTATGCAAATTTTGACCTGTGAAACACGCCCTATGATCCGTTATGCCAAAATTATTGTACTACAAGGTGCCCTATCCCAAGAGGATTTTGCTACTGTGCGTCAATACTGTATCAATCCCGTTGAAGCTAGGGAAGCTAGCCTGGAGCCAATACATGATTTGCGCGAAACAGCGGAAATACCGGCAGATGTTGCTTCAATAGAAGGTTTTCTAGACATGGATGACAAGGCACTGGAAGCGTGCCGTACCTCTTTGGGACTTGCCATGGATCATGATGATATTTTGTTTTGTCAAAACTATTTTCGCAACGATGAAAAACGCAACCCCACGTTAACCGAAATTCGTATGATTGATACCTATTGGTCTGACCATTGTCGCCATACGACATTTATGACAGAAATTACAGATGTCGATATCCAAGATGGACTTGCGTCGGGTATAATCCGTCAAACTTGGGCGGAGTATTTACAAACACGTTCCAAATTGTATGTTCACAAGAAGAAAGCTCTTTGTTTAATGGATTTAGCTACTATTGCTGCAAAGAAGCTTAAACAGGAGGGTAAATTGCAGCAACTTGATGAGAGCGAAGAAATCAACGCTTGCAGCATTGAAATTGAGGTGGATGTAGACGGAAAAAATGAAACCTGGTTATTAATGTTCAAAAATGAAACACATAACCATCCGACTGAAATTGAACCATTTGGCGGTGCTGCTACTTGTTTGGGTGGAGCGATTCGAGACCCATTGTCCGGGAGAAGTTATGTTTATCAAGCGATGCGGATCACTGGTTGTGGTGATCCGCGTCAAAAAGTCAAAGATACATTACCTGGGAAATTGCCTCAGCGCAAAATTGCAACTGTAGCCGCAAATGGATACAGTTCCTATGGTAATCAGATTGGCCTGGCAACTGGACAGGTAGAAGAGATATATCATCCTGGCTATATAGCAAAACACATGGAAATTGGTGCAGTTGTAGGCGCTGCACCAAAAGAGGCTGTTGTGCGGGAACGTCCTCAGCCTGGTGATGTGGTGATTTTGCTTGGCGGACGGACTGGAAGGGATGGCTGTGGCGGTGCAACCGGTTCTTCTAAGGCGCATACGGCTGATTCACTTGACCAGTGTGGCGCTGAAGTGCAAAAAGGAAATCCGCCAGAAGAAAGGAAAATTCAGCGTCTTTTCCGCAAACCGGAAATTACAAAGCATATCAAACGGTGCAATGATTTTGGCGCTGGCGGTGTCTCTGTTGCGATTGGCGAATTGGCAGATGGCCTACATATCAATTTGGACCGTGTACCAAAAAAATATGAAGGACTAGACGGAACAGAATTAGCAATTTCTGAGTCACAAGAACGGATGGCTGTCGTTGTTGCGAAAGAAAACGTTGATTTCATGATTTGGCAGGCTAATTTAGAAAACATTGAGGCAACAGTTGTGGCAGAAGTAACGGAAACACCACGCCTAGTAATGGAATGGCGCAGCAAGATAATCGTAGACATTAGCCGCACATTCCTAAATTCCAACGGAGCAAAAAAACAAACTACTGCGGTCATTCAAGGCGTAACGTCTCTTGCATGCGGCGGGCAACAAAATTTGTATGAATTAATGGAAGATTTATCTCAGTGCAGTCAAAAGGGCTTGATTGAGCGGTTTGATTCTACGATAGGTGCTGGCAGTGTACTAATGCCATTAGGCGGAAAATACCAGTTAACCCGCCCAGAAGTGATGGCGGCGAAAATACCAGTTTTGCACGGACAGACCGAAACCGTTAGCATAATGGGATATGGATTTAATCCCACAATATCTTCCTTAAGTCCGTTTCATGGTGCGGCGCTTGCTATTGTAGAATCTGTTACAAAGATTGTTGCCGGGGGTGGAAATCACCGGACGACATATTTGACGCTGCAAGAATATTTTGAAAAGCTCTATCAGCAGCCTGAGC
>CALLNG010000415.1 GCA_938005345.1 uncultured Clostridia bacterium | reverse complement strand
TATTGACTGTCACTTTCAAACCGTTGATTTCTACAACCCCTGTATTGGGATAGGTGTTATTCTGCACTTTATTGTCCACGCCATTGATTTCTATATAACTTAAGCAGGTGGCATCTTCCCGGATAAATTCGTTGTCTACCAGCGTTTTATAACCAGCCCCGTCATTGTCGTCCACTTCCAGCGTCAACCGCTTGGTATCCAAATTAAAGCGCGCCCGGATTTTCAAAGTTAGGTCGGATTTGGTGGATTCCACCCGCGTATGCACATCGCCGCCGTCCAGGGTATCCCGGTTGACATAGGTATAGCCGTGGCCTCCGCCCGCCTTCCCGCTGTAAATCGTAAAGATACGGTTACCAGAATTGTCATAGGGGATGAATTCCACTTTTTCACAAGATTCCGGCAAATGTATATCCGCTTCCAGAATCATCTCTCCCGTTACATTCAACCGTTCATCTCCCAAACTGGGATGAATCCGTACCGTTGTCGCTGTACCGCCGTTTGTACCCGTCCGGTCCAGCAGAAGTTGACCGCCTTCCTGCCGGATTTTGCCTACCCCTGCTACCTGGTCAATGTTTGCTGCAATTTCACTTCCTGTGAAATCCGCTTCATACAAGGTATACAGCGCTCCCATAAAGTCAATGCCAATTTGCAGGTCAAACGTTTTGGTCAGGGTTTTCCCGCCCAGTGACAACGTCGCTGTCATGGTGACGGGCAGTTTGGATTTTTCTCCTAATTTTACCAGCGTTCCATCGTCCTGCATTACGCTAGCATCTGAAGATTTCCAGGTAATTGTGGTGCCAAACGCGCCGGTTGATGGCAAAGATTTCAAGTTTTGTGTGATGTTGTCTGCGTCCTCGTCCGTCAAATCCGATAGGGTCAGCTGTTGCGCTGCCGCTTCCAGTACACGGTCCGGGTCGGTAATCCCTTTGACGGTAACATAAAATTCTTTGAATTTATTCACGGATCCTTCCGTCACTGCCGCAGTCATGACAACCTGCACGTCCTCGCCCACCGGTTGCGTCACTTTACCATCATTGGAAATGATACCCGTATTGCTGGATGTCCAATTGACCGGCAGCGTTCCTGCTGTAGATGGCAGCGCCTTTAAGTCCGCTCCCACCGCATCCGGCGTGTCCGTCAAATCCGCGATGGATAGCTCTGCCAGTGCTGCATCCAGCGTCTCATTCTCCGTCCGTTCATATTTCTCTACTTCATAAATCCGCGCCGAACGGATCATGATGGATTCGCCCGCATCATTGCTGGGTTTCATACCCAAATAGATTCCCGCTAGGCCGTCCCATTCCTGATCCAGTACTTTTTGTTCCAAATTACCGAACTGCACGGTCCACTGGCCTGTATTATCCGTATCCAACGTATAGATAATTTGGTTCCATTTATCATTCGGCGTTCCTCCTGTTTCCACCACACGGGTATCTCCCGTTGCAATCCAAACATCGGCCTGGTTTTTCTTCAAACTGACTGCCGCTCCCTTTGCTAGCGCACTGCTGCTCTTTTTCGACATTCCAACGGCAGCCAGCTGGCCTCCGGTAATATGGGGTTTGACATAAAGCTCCAGTTTATACTTCCCAAACAGTTCATCTGTATAGACTGCACTATGCGTCGCGGGATCATATTCCTGTTCATAAATCTTCAACGGCAAATTCATGGTAATTTTTTCGCCGTTATCTGACGCATTTGCAGCAGCCGTTTTGGTTACCTTTAGCGCGCCGCTTTCCATGGAGTGTTCCGCCATGGTCTGCATTTCCTGCGATACTTGCCAGCCGTCTGCCATCTTGGTTTGCGTATTGATGGTTGTGTCCGCAAAATCCTGCTCATATACCACTTTCCCCGCGTCCGCAATGGGCGTAGGCGTAGGAATCGGCGTAGCCGTCGGGGTGTTTGTTGGGGTATTTATCGGCGTATGGGTTGGCATGCTACCTTCCTCCGGCGGCGCTTCCGGCGCATCCGCCCCCGTCCATTTCCACGCTTTGAGCGACACAAGTTGTACATAATCACCAGGTTTCAGCCAGTTTTTGAATTCGCATTTAAGTTTGCGGATGTCCACGCCCCGGTAACTGGGGAAATAGGGGCCGTACTGTCCCGCTTCGTCATAAACGGTAAACGTTCCATCCGAAGTATTCAAAAGGTATCCAAAGGTATATGCCGCGTCCTTTTCATGTGAGGCAAGTTCTACACTAGTAACTGCCCCTTGTGCGCTGCCTTCCCGTTTGGTGACAGACATCGTGTTTCCCTTTTCAAAATCAAAAGCACTGTGCACCGCCTCTGGTGTACCGTCCTCCTCATTGCCGGTGACGTTCGCATAAAACTGCCCATCCGTCAGGCCGTCCACTGCTGTCACTTCAAAATAGTAATAGCTGTCTGCATCCATTACAAAATCCTGGCCGCCTTGCTTGAGCGGCACTTCAAATTTCAGTATATCCGTATCCGCATACTTTCCTTTTGCATTGGCGCCAGCTTTCACCTGCAAATGGTTCTCCGGGGTGGAGGTGATTTCCAGGTCCTCGCTGCCCCGCTGCGTCACAGTATATTCACTCTCGCCGCTGCCCAGCTGCATATTCATTGCCTGCGTCCAGCCCTCTTGCGCCGCACCTTGTGCCGGAACCGTCAGCTTGAATTCTTTATATTTGGTAAATCCCGTTTCCGTTTCTGTGATTTTTGCCGTCAAAATAACGTCGGTATCCGCCTCCTGCTGCACGATGGTCTGCCCGTCTGCGGAGATGACCTCCTGATTGCTGGATTCCCACGTAATCGTGTCCAAGCCGTCCACACCGCCCACTGCCGCCGGAAGCGTCACAGCCTCCGTCACCGCTGCTGGGTCTGCGGCCAGTTTGTCAATTGTCAGCGCTGCCAGCGCCTGTTCCACTACGTTATTGGTATCTTTTTCCACTTCCGTTACGGCAAAATCTGTTACTTCCATGGAACCGTTTGCCGCTTTTTGTACCTCAAACTTCATCGAATCTCCGATATAGTCAATTTGAGAGTTCAATCTCCAATCGGTCATATCAAACGTATCGTCCGGTTTTCCAACATCCACTGCTGTGGTGGTTTTCGCCGCTGTGGTGCTGCCATCTAAAAACATTTGAAATTTTCTTGTATTGGTGTCCATGCGCAGGCGTACCTGCTTATATTCACTGGACGGCTCATACATCTCATAAGCGCTGACGCTCTCCGCATTGAGGTAGCGGTTATAAATGGATACTTCATTTAATGTAGCCCGCAGACGTCCTACCGAACCGATTCCAACGCCTTCTGATTCATTGTTGCGTCTCCCCAACACGTCAATCCAAACGCCGCTTCCTTTTTCCCCATTGGCATATTTAGCGGTGAACGTAATGTCGTAAATCCCTTTGAGGTGGCTGCTGCGCACTGCGGTACGCGTCTCTTCTGCCGTTCCGTTCGCCGCAAAGTTCCGGTCATAGTGCTCTAAGGATTTATACACCGTCATATAGGTGGCGCTGCTGCCTTTTTGCACCTTTAGGCTGCTGCCTGTTCCGTCAATCGTCCCGTTGTTGTTGGTTTGATCTACACTCCAGCCCAAGGCGGCAATATCCGCTCCAGACTGCAACGCACTGTAATCATCCTCTATGAGCGGCGTTCCCTCCGCTGCCGCAGGCAAAACGCCGCCCATGGCCGCTATTAGCATGGCCAAGGAAAGCAGCATGCTCATTGCTCTCTTCTTCATCTTGGTTCTCCTCCTTCCTACCGTACCACAACGATTGCACGAACCGTTGCACTGTTTGCCGTTGCACTAATAAAGATTTTGTCATACCCCTGGCGGATTTGTTTCACATCTCCAAACTCCGCCTTTTTGATGCTGCTGTCATAGATGAATACAGGCGGCCCGCTTGAACGTGTCACTTCATAGGACTTGTTTTCGCTTCCGTCCGATTCAAAGCCACAGTGCAGCGTATGAATCCAGCGGTTTTTGTCTTCTGACACCTGGTTGTAGTCCGCATCTATTAAATAGCCATAAAACGTTTCATAGTCGCCGCGTTCGCCCTGCAGTCCCAGCGCCGGTTCCGTTTTGAATTTCCCCAGCACACGCACTGCATCGATGCGTTCGCTCACATCTAAGGAATAGCTGATTAAATCCCCAGCTTCCACCGCACGGAAGGAAGATTGGTCCGCAATGTCGTCTGACACCAAATATTCTTTCTCTTCCCCTTCTGTCAGCATGGTGATTTTTTGCACGGGGTCTCCGTATTCATTGGAGGTCAGCGTCACCTTGTTGACAAATCCCACATCGCTGGACGTGGTAATCACACCCGGGTTCCCCGCACGCATCACCATGGTAACCACAATCAAGTCCACCGCATTGGTATCCTCGTTGACATCATAGCCCAACACGGTATATTCCTGGTCATTGTTCATTTCCACATTCACCATGTAATCTTCTTCCGTTGGATTGGGATTATTTTCCGGATCCGGAATACAAATTGTCATGGTTTGTTCACTCACACCAAACGCACCGCCCTGCGATTTGCCAAATGTGCGTTCATAGGAATTGTAATACTTTTTATCATAGGAATTGACTGGTTCCGGGAAGGTGATATCGTTTATTTCACCTGCGGCATTGGTTTTATAAGAAATGACCCGGTTTTGCAACATATTCAGCAGGGAGCTGCTCATTTTTTCTGTCACCAGCATGGCGTTGCCATCCGTATCCAGCGTACTGTAGGTAACGGACGCTTTATCCGCAATCTGCATGACGCGCACTTCTTTGTTTTTACAAGCAATTTTAGAAATACTTGTGCTTTCACCGCCCGATTCATTTTCCACTT
This sequence comes from uncultured Clostridia bacterium, assembly GCA_938005345.1. Lineage (GTDB taxonomy): Bacteria > Bacillota > Clostridia > RUG12999 > RUG12999 > JAAWTG01. Next base: position 1,049 of record CALLNG010000415.1, on the reverse strand, counting down.
CTTCCTGCCGTTCCGCCAGCACGTCCGGTATCAGCACCCGCACTTCATAGTCCGCGTTCATCACATTAGAAGCTGACGTCTGCACTACATAGGCATAATTGTCTACCTGGTCTTTTTCCAGATACACGATTTCATCGGCATAGTTGATGTAGGCGCGCACTTCCTTTCCGACCTCCGCTGTTTCCAGCAGCTCGTCGGTTTCGCACAAAAAACTCTCTTCCCCGATTGTTACCGTATCTTCCTCTATCGCATGGATGGTACCCACCACCTGTTTGTCGCTGTATACCACTTCTGTGTTGTTGCCGTCGCCTGCTGTGAAAATACTCAAAACATCGCCCTTTTTAATGCTTTCCGGCAAAACAGCATTGCCCTGCGCGTCCCGCAGCGTCACAATTTTATTCAAATCATCTGGCGCCAATTCCAAATCCTTGCGCCCTTCTACCATAAACCCATCTTTGAAATACACCGTCCAGTTGTTTTCCATCACATCTTCTACAATGACGCTCTGATGGGATTTGACAAACACAACATCTACCACATCATCGTTATTGTTGTCTATCAACGTCAGGCTGCCCCGCTCCAAACCGCGCAAGTTTTCCGCCGTCCACGTGGTTTGCCGGCGGTTGTTGAGCAGATACATAGTCTCTCCGCTCACGCTCAGCTGGTCATAGGAGCCGCTGGTCCCCTCCGTATAATAGCTGATTCTGCTTCCCGATACATCCCGCAAGCTATCCACATCCACGGTCCACACCTGGTTTTTTGTATTTGGTTTCATGTCGGAAATGACTTCTTTTCCCGTTGACTCATCCTCATAAACAAAAAAATCCACCCATTGGCCCGCATACTGCTTCCACGCCGGGTCCTGTATTTCGTAGATTTTGCCATTGATTTCGATTTGTTCTTCCGTGATGGAAGAAACGGGCGCCAAAAGCCAGGTATCAATCGTTGCCGTCACAACGCCAGTCAGCTTTTCCAGGCTTCCCACACTTTTGCTGGTCAAATCGTTACGCAGCGTTTTCCCGGGTGATATTTCATACTGCCCAGACGTG
>CALLNG010000414.1 GCA_938005345.1 uncultured Clostridia bacterium | reverse complement strand
GCCCGGGTATTTACCGGAGAAACAGGCATCGCAGAAATGCAGTTTCAAATTTGGCACCATTTCCGGCAAGCTTTCCAGTTTCAAAAATCCTAAGGAATCTGCACCAATACGCTCGCAAATTTCCTCTACGGAATATTTACAGGCAATGAGCTGTTCCCGGTTGGGAATGTCCGTGCCATAGTAGCAAGGCCACAGGAATTCCGGTGAGCTCACACGGACATGCACTTCCTTCGCCCCTGCGTCTTTGAGCATCATGACAATGTTGCGCATGGTCGTTCCGCGGACAATGGAGTCATCCACCATAACAACCCGTTTACCTTTCACGCAGGTAGCCATCGCATTTAGCTTGATGTCCACACTGCGCTCACGCATATCCTGAGAGGGCTGAATAAAAGTCCGGCCAATATACCGGTTTTTCATCAAACCCAAATCGTAGCGGATACCGGATTCTTCCGCATATCCCATCGCCGCGCATAGTCCGGAATCTGGCACACCAATGACAATGTCCGCGTCCACCGGGTGCTGCTGTGCCAGCAGTTTCCCTGCCAGCTTGCGTGCTTCATACACGCTCTGTCCATCAATCACGCTGTCCGGCCGGGCAAAATAAATATGTTCAAACACGAAAAGAGCCGAATCTTTTGCCGGTGCATATTGAATAGATTCCATGTTGTCCGGACGCACGACCACCATTTCGCCAGGTTGAATGTCCCGCACAAACTCTGCCCGGATAGAGTCCAGCGCACAGCTTTCGGAGGAAAATACCGTCACATCATCCCCGATTTTACCCATGCAAAGCGGACGGATACCCAACGGGTCACGCAGTGCAATGAGTTTACGCGGACTCATGACCACCAGTGCAAACGATCCTTTTAGTTTCAACGCAGCCTTTGCAACTGCTTCCTCAATAGACTTAGATTCCAGACGCTCTTTGGCAATCAGGTAGGCAATCACTTCCGTATCGTTCGTTGACTGGAAAATAGCGCCCTGCTTTTGCAGTTCCATACGTAGCTGCGCCGCATTAATTAAATTCCCGTTGTGTGCAATTGTCAGCGTACCTTTGACATATTTGCTCGCCAAAGGCTGTGCGTTTTCCCTGGTATTTTCTCCAGTCGTGGAATAGCGCGCATGCCCAATCCCAATATTCCCTTTAATCTGGGAAATGACAAAATCACTGAATACATCCGGCACGAGCCCCAAATCTTTGTGGCAAAAAATATGGTTATCATCATTAACCGCCATGCCGCAGCTCTCCTGTCCGCGGTGCTGCAATGCATACAGCGCATAATAAATGGTGCGGGCACAATCCTTGCCGCTCTTGTCATAAATACCAAATACGCCGCATTCTTCTTTTGGTTTATTTTCCATCCCCATGTTTCTCAAACACATACGCTTTTCCTCCCAAACTACGTTTCGCTTTATCCGTTTTCCCGCTTGTTCTCTATCACAAATAATTGTAGCGGGATATACCTGTACCCCGCCACGCTCGTTGTTTATTTTGCGTCACCCATCAACCGCCGCATCACTTCTTGATAAGCGTCTTCTACGCCGCCCATATCTCTTCTAAACCGGTCTTTGTCCAGTTTTTCTCCAGTTTTGCTGTCCCAGAAACGGCAAGTATCCGGAGAAATTTCGTCCGCCAACACAATGCCGTCCGGCGTACGGCCAAACTCCAGTTTAAAGTCAATCAATTCGATTCCCAAATCCTTCAGGTATTCGGTCATAAACCGGTTCACATGCAGTGCCATGTCCGCAATTTTTTGCATTTCCTCTTTGGTTGCTAAACCCATAGCCGCAATGTGGTATTCATTGATCATAGGATCGCCCAGTTCGTCATCTTTATAGCAATATTCCAAAACAGTGCTAGCCAGTTTTGTCCCCTCCGGCAATCCCAGCCGTTTGGATAGACTTCCAGCCGCAATGTTACGCACAATCACCTCGATCGGCACAATCTCCACTTTTTTGACCAAAGTTTCGCGGTCAGAAAGCTCCTGCACATAGTGTGTCGGGATTCCTTCCTTTTCCAGCAAACGGAACATATGGTTGCTCATCCGGTTGTTGACAATGCCCTTGCCGACAATTGTACCTTTTTTCAGGCCGTTAAATGCCGTTGCATCATCTTTATACTGTACGATATATAACGCATCATCGTCCGTGCAAAACACTTTTTTTGCCTTTCCTTCATACAGCATCTCTTTCATTTGTGCCATATCAAAAACCCCTCCTACTTTTCCGATTTTATTTTTTCTGCCAATGCTTTATCTTTACAGCGGACCTCTTCTGCCATCTCCACTTTGAATTGTTGCAGCTTGTCCTTAATCTGCGGGAACTCTCCCGCCAAGATCTGTGCCGCCAATATACCGGCATTGGCCGCGCCATCTACCGCAACGGTTGCTACCGGAATTCCCTTTGGCATTTGTACAATAGACAGCAGAGAATCTAGCCCGTCCATTGTGGAGGACCGTATTGGCAGTCCAATCACCGGAAGAATGGTGTACGCCGCTAAAACACCCGGCAAATGTGCCGCTTTGCCAGCTGCTCCTATGATGACGCCAAACCCGGCTGCCTGCGCATTTTTCGCAAACGCTGCCGCGTCCTCCGGCGTCCGGTGCGCCGACATCACATGAATTTCATAAGCGATTCCAAACTTGTCCAACTGCTCCAGCGCGCCTTTGACTACGCCATAGTCTGAATCACTTCCAATCACAACCGCTGCTTTTGGTTGTTTCTCCATTCATCCATTCCTCCTTTGGTTGTTCCCACATTCATTCTGGTTTTGTCCGCGAGCTGCTGGGGGCCTCTCTCAAATCTCCCAGTTTCTACGCTTTTCACGCCTTTTATTGTATCATACCTACTGGAAAATTACAAGTCATTTTTTCACTAAAAAAAGTGTCAGATTGTACCGCTCGTCTATCCAGATTACACGGAAACCCTCTGCCGCAGCCTACTCTTTTTTCTCTAATCTTGTCCCAGTATATCTGCTTTTTGCCGGTATTCCACGCCACACCTGTTTTTCTGCCTGCTGCCGCATAGCTGCCCAATATTAGAAAGGCGCCCGCCAGAATATTTTTATACACAACAAAAAATGAGATGCCGGAATGCTTCCGCACATCTCATTTCCCAATCATACAAAATTAGTCAACCAGCTCTAAAATAGCCATAGGCGCTGCGTCTCCACGGCGCGGGCCAGCTTTAATAATTCTGGTATATCCGCCATTTCTCTCTGCATATTTCGGCGCAATTTCATCAAACAATTTTACCACGACTTCACGTTTTGTGATAAATCCCAGCGCCTGGCGTTTTGTATGCAAGGTATTCCGTTTTCCCAGTGTAATCATTTTTTCAGCCAAAGAACGAACTTCCTTCGCCTTTGCTTCTGTCGTCACAATTTTACCGTTTTCTAGCAACGATGTTACCAAATTTCTCAGCATCATCATGCGGTGTGCGGTCGGACGACCTAATTTTCTTGTACCTGGCATATCGTTCAAGCCTCCTTTGCGGGTATATTTCGCAATGTTACTCTTCTTCTCTGCTCAGTGACAGCCCCAGCGCGTGCAGTTTGCCAATCACTTCTTCCAAAGACTTGCGACCTAAGTTTCTCACTTTAATCATGTCTTCTTCTGTCCGGTTAATCAAATCCTCCACTGTATTGATTCCGGCACGTTTTAGGCAGTTATACGCACGAACTGACAAATCCAGTTCTTCAATGGTCATTTCCAATACTTTTTCTTTCTTGTTATCATCTTTTTCAATGATAATCTCCGTATTCTTAGCATTGTCTGAAAGTTCAATGAAGAAACTCAAATAGTCACTTAAAATTTTTGCGCTGATACTGACCGCCTCATCTGGCGACACAATCCCATTGGTCCACACTTCAATGGTCAGTTTGTCATAATCGGTAATTTGGCCGACACGGGTGTTTTCCACTACATAGTTCACCTTTTGAACCGGGGTATAGATGGAATCCATCTGAATCGTTCCGATAATGCCGCTGCCCACCTTGTTTTTCTCTGATGGCACATAGCCTCTGCCTTTGTCTACTGTCATATCCATCATCAGTCTGCCATCGCTGCTAAGCGTTGCAATGTGCAAATCTGGATTTAGGATTTCAACATCAGCATCGGTTTTAATGTCGCCTGCGCGGACTTCGCCTTCCCCATTCATTTCAACGGAGAGCGTCCGCGGCCCTTCCCCTTCAATTTTTACCACCAACTGTTTCAAATTGAGGATGATTTCGGTCACATCTTCTTTAACGCCATCTATCTTTGATATTTCGTGTTGAACACCTTCTATTTTCACGGAAGTTACCGCCGTCCCTTCCAGGGAGGACAGCATGATTCTACGCAGCGAATTACCCAGCGTAATACCATAGCCCCGTTCCAGCGACTCTACAACGAATTTTCCATAGGTGCCGTCCGAACTTAACTCCACCCGCTCGATACGCGGTCTTTCAATTTCTATCATCTCGTTACTCTCCTTCTGACTTGAAGCAGAACATTTTCCTCTACTTGTTTTCTCCGGAAACTTCCGATGGCTACACCAAAAGTGCCCTGTTTGGTGGGAAAGAGTCTGCCGTCTTTCGCCGTTTCACTCACATTTTCCACAAGGCTAACTTGGGGGCAAAACTGTGCAGAAACAAATGCATATATCTCCACATCCTTCCACCCGCAGCGGCCTCATGTTTACTCACTTTATAGGGGCGATGTACAGGCATCCATCTATTATTTGCTGTAATACTCAACAATCAAGTGTTCTTCAACCGGGAAGTCAATATCCTCTCTGTCAGCGAGCGCTGTAATTTTTGCTTCCAGCGTCTCTCTGTTCATGTCAATCCATTTCGGAATCAGTCTGTTTGCGTTTCTTTCCACAATGACTTTCATCCGTTCTGCATTTTTACTGCTCTCTTTGAGCGTGATAACGTCACCGGGTTTTACCAGGTAAGACGGAATGTTGACTCTCTTACCATTGACGATGACGTGGTTGTGATGCACAATCTGCCGCGCTTCGCGTCTTGTGTTTGCAAGACACATACGGTAAATCACGTTATCCAGTCTGGATTCCAAAATGCGCAGCAAGCATTCGCCTGTAACGCCGTCCATCTTTGTGGCCATTACATAATACTTTGCAAACTGCTTTTCTAAAACGCCATATATAAATTTGACTTTTTGCTTTTCATTGAGCTGTAACCCATATTCGCTTTGCTTTTTGCGTCTCTGGCCAGCGCCTCTGTTGGAACTTTTGTCGTATCCCATAACAGACGGCTCGATTCCCAGCGTACGGCATCTTTTCAGCACAGGCTGCATATTCCTAGCCATGTTTCATCCTCCTTACATATCAATTCTCAACTTTTGAGCTATACACGTCTTCTCTTCGGCGGTCTGCATCCATTGTGCGGAATCGGTGTGGTATCTTTAATCATGGTCACTTCCAAGCCCGCTGTCTGCAACGCACGAATTGCCGCTTCACGTCCTGCACCCGGTCCTTTTACAAAAACTTCAACGGTTTTCAGGCCATGTTCCATTGCAGCATTCGCAGCAGTTTCCGCTGCCATTTGCGCTGCAAACGGCGTGTTTTTACGGGAACCTCTAAACCCTAGTCCGCCGGCACTTGCCCACGACAGGGTGTTTCCCGCAGTGTCCGTGATGGTCACAATGGTGTTATTAAAAGTTGAACGGATATGCACCGCACCTTTATCTACATGTTTTTTCTCACGACGTTTTCTCGTTGTTTTTTTCGTAGCCGTTTTTGCCATTTTACATTATCCCTCCCCACCTGTGGTTTTTCTATCCATGTCCTCTAATTATTTTTTCTTGTTTGCAATAGTCTTTCTCGGACCTTTGCGCGTTCTTGCGTTAGTTTTGGTCTTTTGGCCGCGTACTGGCA
>CALLNG010000413.1 GCA_938005345.1 uncultured Clostridia bacterium | reverse complement strand
CGGGCATTTGGCTGCATCCTGTGCGCTATTAGAAGAGGAGGTGCCTTTCGGTGACGAAGTTGACTCCTTTTCTTGCCGCCCTGATGCCTGTATTTTATGTTATCCTGTCACTACAATGGACGGACCATACTACCATCGTGCATCCCAACGTTCCCTTTTGGGTCGTAATCCAGAAAAGGAGTTGTTAGAAAGGCAGAATTTATCCGCACAAGTAAATGGGGATACTCCGCCTTGTTTTATTTGGCATTGTGCAGATGACAAAAGTGTACCTGTCCAGCATTCTTTACAGTTTGCCCAGTCATTATCACAGCATCATATTCCGTATGAATTGCATATTTTTCCAAAAGGTGACCATGGCTTAGGGTTGGCAGATGGTATATTTGGAGTTGAGACTTGGAAAGACTTGTGCAGCGGATGGTTATTTCAATTATTTACTGGTGAATCTTATTTTTTAGGAGAATGAAATCAATGAGTATTTATCTTGATAATGCCGCAACGACGATGGTATGCTCGGAGGCTGCGAACAAGGCGATGGAGTTAATGCAAAGTTGTTATGGAAATCCCTCTTCTTTGCACCGGGCAGGATTGGACGCTGAAAAACAAGTAAAACAGGCAAGAGAGATCCTTGCGTCCATTTGGCGGGTACAACCGGGACAGATATACTTTACTTCCGGTGGAAGTGAAGGGAATAACCTTGCAATTCAGGGGGCGCTTCGTCGTAACCGAATGCGTGGGAATGTGGTAATCACTTCTAGAATAGAGCATCCAAGTATTTCACGGACTGTACGGATCATGGAGCAATTGGGATTTCATGTTATACAGTTAGACGTTGACGCAGGTGGAAGCATAGATCTAGAGCAGTTAGAGGCATCTTTAAACGAACAGGTTTCATTAGTTAGCCTCATGCATGTCAACAATGAGACAGGAACAATTCAAGACATTCAAAATATTGCACGTCTGGTGAAGAAAAAATCCAATGCGCTTTTCCACACAGATATGGTACAAAGTTTTGGCAAGATTCCATGCGCCATTACAGAAGATATTGACATGGCAACCATTAGTGGGCACAAAATTCATGCTCCAAAGGGAATTGGAGCGCTATATCTGAAAGATCCACGCGACATTGTACCACTTATTTGGGGTGGTGGACAGGAAAAAAATATGCGTTCCGGAACGGAAAACACGCCGGGTATCTGCGCTTTTGGGGTGGCGGCAAAGTTAGCTTTAGAAACGGATGCGGCTCAAATAGAAAACATAAAACAAACGTTGCGGACTGGAATTGAGACTACCATAAAGGATATTACTATCAATGGTGAAAACACCTCGCCCTATTTGCTCAATATCTCTTTTTTGGGTGTGCGGGCAGAGGTGCTGCTGCATACATTAGAATCTCATGGTATTATGGTTTCTTCTGGTTCCGCTTGTTCCTCCAATCATCCTATGCCGTCTCCCACTTTGACAGCGATGGGGTGCAGCAAAGAGCAGATTGAAGGCGCAATCCGGTTTAGTTTTTCACGTTATACCACGTTGGATGAGGTGAAAACATGCTGTCAGGTGCTGCAGCGTGAGGTGCCGCTGTTACGGAAATTCCGTATGAAATCATAATTCATTTTAATGAAAAATTTTGCTTTTATCTATTAGCCCATAAGTAGATAAAACGCATTTTTCAAATTCTATGGGCAGGAAGGCTGGCAAAATATAATGGCAGATATCATCATGATAAAATGCGGTGAATTAATTCTAAAAGGGAATAACCGTGCTAAATTTGAAGACCGGTTGGTAAAAAACATAAAAAACGCCATTCGTTCCTATGGAGATTTTCACGTTTGGAAAGAACAAGCTACTATGTTTGTGGAAGCTGCCGATGTAGAGTCGGATTTAGAAACTGTGATTGAACCCATTCAAAAAGTGTTTGGTATTATTAAATTATCACCAGCTTGGCGGGCGGAGAAAAGCATAGATGGTATTGTTCAGGCTGCGCTAGCAAATTGTACAGAGTTGCAGGATGCCCATACATTTAAAGTAGATGCAAAGCGTGCAGATAAAAAATTTGCGTTAACATCTCCAGAAATATGTATGGAGGCAGGAGGAAGGCTGCTTTCTGCCTTTCCTAATCTTAAGGTGGATTTACATCATCCTGAAGTAACGGTTCATGTAGACGTGCGTCAGGATAGCGCATATGTATACAGCAAAGAATACAAAGGTTCCGGTGGAATTCCTACTGGTACCAGCGGAAAAGGAATGTTGTTACTATCTGGCGGAATTGATTCACCTGTGGCGGGATGGATGATGGCAAAGCGGGGAATGGAACTGGAAGCGATCCATTTCTTTAGCTATCCTTATACTTCTGAACGTGCAAAAGAGAAAGTAATTGATTTGGCAAAAATTTTGAAACAATATACAGGAACATTAAAATTGTATATTGTTCCGTTTACTGAATTGCAGCTCGCTATGGTAGAACATTGCCCAGGTGACCAAATTACAATTCTCATTCGCCGTGCCATGAGCCGAATCGCGCAAAAGATTTGTTTGAAATCAGGCAGTTTGGCTTTAATTACAGGGGAAAGTCTAGGGCAGGTTGCAAGTCAAACGTTACATAGTTTGGTTGTTACCAACGAGGTGGCAGAAATCCCGGTCTTGCGTCCGCTTATTGGATTGGACAAAGAGGAAATCATTCAGTATGCCCGGCGAATCGGCACCTATGAAACCTCTATTTTACCTTATGAAGATTGTTGCACTATTTTTGTACCTAAACATCCAGAAACAAAACCCAAATTAGAAAAAATTCGTTTATCCGAAACAAAATTTGATATGGAGCAACTAATTCAAAAGGCAGTGGAGGAAACACAGGCAATGGAATTATAAAAAAGAGGGGATGCGGCAAATGATATTAGATAACATCCATTCTCCCCAAGATATTAAAAAATTAAATATGGAACAGCTTACCCAACTTGCTGATGAGATAAGAACATTTTTGGTTCAAAATGTTGCACAAACGGGCGGACATCTTGCTTCTAATCTGGGAATTGTGGAATTAACACTTGCTATTCATTATGTATATGATCTGCCAGAGGATAAAATCATTTGGGATGTGGGGCACCAGGCGTATGTGCACAAAATTTTGACTGGACGAAAGGACGCGTTTACGACACTTCGGCAGAGTGATGGAATAGCAGGTTTTCCAAAGACAACGGAAAGTGAATATGATGCCTTTAACACCGGCCATAGCAGCACCTCTATTTCAGCAGCAGCCGGCTTTGCAAAAGCTCAGCAGATTTTACAAAAGAAACCATATCACGTAGCAGCAGTCATTGGAGACGGGTCTATGACGGGAGGCATGGCATTTGAAGCACTAAATTATTGTGGGCATGAGGACATACCCATGTTGGTCATTTTGAACGACAATGAAATGTCTATTTCTGAAAATGTTGGTGGGCTGGCAGCGAGCTTAAGTAAACTTCGCACTGCTTCAGCTTATATCCGTTTAAAAACAAAGATTTCTAATCGTTTGGTTAGTACGCACGATGGGAAAAAATTGCACCGTATTATTAAGAATATAAAAAATACTGTGAAATATATGCTGCTTCATGCGGCTCCGTTTGAGATGTTTGGATTTAATTATATTGGGCCGGTGGATGGGCACAATTTAAAGAGCCTAATTCAAATTCTAAAGCGCTTGAAAGATGTAGACGACCAAATCGTGTTGCATGTGCGGACAGTAAAAGGAAAAGGGTATATTCCTGCACAACAAAATCCTGGAAAGTTTCATGGCGTTCCTAAATTTAATCCAGAAAACGGTACATTTTATCAAAATTCTAGTCAGACATACTCCCAGGTTTTCGGAAATCAACTGATACGCTTAGCAAAAAAAGATCCCACGATAACAGCGGTGACGGCTGCGATGCCGGCCGGAACAGGATTACTCAAATTCCAAACGCTATTCCCGCAGCGGTTGATTGACGTTGGCATTGCTGAGCAACACGCTGTAACGCTTGCAGCTGGCCTTTGTATGGGAGG
>CALLNG010000412.1 GCA_938005345.1 uncultured Clostridia bacterium | reverse complement strand
TATTGCAGAACACCCTGTTGACGTTGTATTAACAGATATCACAATGCCAATCATGAATGGGCTGGAATTGGCAAAATACCTACATGAAACAGCGCCACATGTTAAGACAATTTTAATAAGCGGTTATCAGGATTTTGAGTTTGCACGGCAGGCAATTCAATATAATGTAGTGCACTACCTGCTCAAACCAACCCGGTATCAGGAAGTAGTAGAAACGTTTATAGCAGTTCGGCAGCAGTTAGACCAGGAGAAAAAAGACATGGGAGAACTGCTGCCAATGGTAGTGCGGCAATTCTTTTTTGATTTAACGGTTGGTGTTATTCGTGGAAAAGATACCATGTACTCCTATTTGGAACTACTGGGTTTAGAGCGGGATACCATAACATATCCCTGTTGTTTGGCCAAACTGCGTCTGGAGGGATATGCGGCGTATATACAGCAAGAGTGGAAACATGAATTGGATGGTTTTTTCAATGCATTGCAGCAGCTACTATCCTGCCGGTGCGGGCAAATCCGGTTTTATTTGTTTCATCAGGATGAAGCGTATTTACAGGTCATTGGAATATGTCTTATACAGATGGAGTCAGAATTTTTCAAAAAGAAGACCCAAGAATATTTTATGGCGAAACAAAATGAAATGAAAGAACTCTTGCATGTTTCATTTGTAGTGGAGCAAATACAACACTATCCGACGCTGGCAACGCTGGGAGAAACGAATAGACAGCAGTCCGCAATGGGAGGAAACGTACAGTCGGGATACCGGAATCTTTTACTCTACTATATTCAGTCAGGAAATGTAGATGCCGTCCATACGTTGCTGCGGCAATATTTCGACAGTTTTGGGCAAGATGTCGAGCAGGCAAAACAAATTGGTATCTCTATTTTGCAGGAAATGGGGCAGGAAGCAAATACGGGGTTGATGCGATCCATACAGGAGTGCAGTACCATCGATGAATTACGTAAAGTCAGCTATAGCGTATTTGGAGCGGTTATGGAAAAAGAATATAAAAATGCCAATGCATCAGAAAAACAATTAATTTATAAAGCTAAAAAATATATCGCAGAACACTGTTGTGAAGCAATTTCATTGGAACTGGTGGCAAACAATATCTATGTCAGCCCGGTTTATTTAAGCAGACTATTTAAAGAACAAACGGGGGAAAATTTTACAGATTATGTTTTGCAGCTGCGTATGCATCGTGCAATGGAACTGCTGAAAGATCCGGCACTGAAGGTATACGAAGTGAGTGAAAAGGTGGGATACCGCAGCCTAAAATATTTTTATAAGGTTTTCAAACAATTTGTGGGGGTGACGCCGTCAGAATACCGCAATCGTTTAGAGCACTACCAAAAAGGAAAGAAGGAATAAAAAGAACGCTTCTTTTGAAGCGTTCTTTTTATGGTACAATAGTTTTAATGTTTGGAATGAAAATCATGACACAAAGCCCACCTGAAGAACTGTGGCTAACAGTGAGACCATAGGCTTCCCCGTAGGTCAATTTGATTCGCTGATTGATATTTTGCAGACCAATATGGTCAACTGGCGCCGTATAGCGGAATTGCATATCATTATTCAGTTGCCGTAGTTTCACGTCATCTAGGCCAACGCCGTCGTCACTGACGGTGATGCGGATTCCGTTTAATGCTTTGTGGATAGCAACATCAATGGTACCAAATGTTCCTTTACATTTAATTCCATGTGATAGCGCATTTTCTAAAAGCGGCTGCAAGATTACCTTGGGAACCAATGTCTCCTCTAGGCCTTCTTCTACATTCCAATTTACTTGGAATAGGTCAGGCTGCCGTAGCTGTTGGATTTTTTCATAGGATTTAGCATGGCGTAGTTCAAGAGACAATGGGATGATGTTTTCTCCTTCTTTCAAGCTGATGCGCAGCATATCAGCAAGCAGATTAATTGTTTCAGAAATAGGGTTATCTCCGTGGAAAGATTCCAGAGCAATTAAATTAATCGTTTGTAGTGTATTAAACAGAAAATGTGGGGTAATTTGGGAATAAAGTGCCAAAGACTGTGCATTTTTCAGCAGAAGCAGCCGCTGCGCCAACTTTTTTTCCATTTCCTTGGTTGTGCGAAAACTTTTTAAGATATTTTGAGAGATAAACTCCAGTTCCGCGGATGCATGTGCTTGCGCTGAAGTTCGTTCTAGCTGTTCTGGATTTTCCAAAGCACTGAGGATTGATTCGATTGGTTTAAATAACTTGGAAGCAATGATGAAGGAAATGCCACATGCAAGTACCATGCTTAATAACAATGCGCCAATGAGGATGGCAGGAAAAAACCATTGGTAAGAGTAGGTACTGGAATCGGTCAGTAGAGATAACATGGTAATGTGCAGCATATCAGACTGTGCGCTGGATAAAAAAGTGGATTTGCCGAAAAATCGGAATGCCTTATTGCTTTCTTGCTGTAAGTGGCGGTCAATACTGCCACCATCTACCATTGAAAGTGGTTGCATAAACCAATCTGTATTGGTTGCATACAAGATTTGTCCTTGTTCATTTATTAAAAACAGACTGGAAGCGGCGTTGCCTTTTTGCTGTGAGATTTCCGGCAGGCGGTTGGTATCCAGGTTAATCACGATGATGCCCAACGACTTTATTGGATGAATATAGGTGATGACATTCAGCGGTTCTGAGTTAGAAGAATCCATCTGCGGAATGCGGCGTGGAAACAACATAGCGCTGGAGTTGCCGCTGGTTAAATAATCTTGAATAACTGCATTGTCATGAAACCGTTCTAAATCCAACAACATGTTAGAGGATAGCACTTGCTGATTCTAATACGA
>CALLNG010000411.1 GCA_938005345.1 uncultured Clostridia bacterium | reverse complement strand
GCACAGCAGTTGCAGGAACAGTTTGGAAGCCAGGGAACCTACCGGATTGGCGGAGATGAATTTTTGGCGCTGTGTGTGGATATGGAAGAGGAGACGGTGCTGCGCCGCACGGCACAAATTGAGGCGGCTTTAGAGAAAGCACAGTTCCATGTTTCGGCTGGTTGCCAGTGGCAGCAGGAGGTTACTTCCATGGAAGAGCTGATAAAAGCGGCAGAAAAGAAAATGTATGCCGCAAAACAGGCATACTATCAAACTAAGCGGGAGCAGGAACACGCGCCAGGGCAGCGGAGATAACCGCTTTCCTGCGGTGCATCTTCTGCACCCCGTGGTTTTCTTTTAATCCCGTACCTTCTTTTCTTTATACATCCGTTTGTCAGCCGTCATGATAAGTTGATTCAAAGCCTTTGCATCTCCTGGATAGGACGCGCTGCCCATGCTAAATCCCTTAAAGGAAATGCCGCCGCAGTCACACATGCCAAAATGCCCTATTTTTTTATCAATTAAATGGTTGTGTTTTCCAGTATACAGGAAAACAAATTCATCACCTGAAATTCTATAAATAGTTCCGAAGGCGGAAAAGCTGGCGGAGAAGCTGTTTGAAAAGTGCTTTAAATATTGATCGCCCTTCACATGGCCATAGTCATCGTTTACAGACTTAAAATGATCTAAATCGATAAAAAATATGGTAAACGGCATACGGCTGTCCACCATGGACTGTGCCTCTTCAAAAAAAGCGATCCGGTTTTTCAGCCCAGTCAGGTCATCAATCCGGAGCGCATTCTCAAATTCCAACGCATTTTGGTTCTCCCGGCGAAAGGAATAAAAAATTTGATACGTCATAAGCGCGTTGACTGCCGCTATGCAAAGGATCAGGATGTTTATAATCTTTGCGGCGTAAGAAGACGTGTTATAAATGCGCAGATAACTCAGAAGGCTGATAAACAAACACCAGCATATGCCAAGCCAGAATAAAAGGTTTCTGGTCTTTTGATCCGCATTTCTTATGATATATATAAATTTTTTGTTGGCAAATTTGAAAAATGGCCGTATCGTAAGCGTGTACAGTACGGTCTGTATTACTAGCAAAGAAGCCCGATAATTCCACTGGGGTAAAAGGCCCGCAATCTGGATAGATAAAGCGTAGAGTAGCATGGTGTAAATCCAGGTGGAGCACATGATGGTAACGCTGTATCTGATAGGCTGTCGGTACAAAAATATTAGCGGAAGCAGATATACCACACCACATACTACAAAAATTCCGCTGCCTAGATAGTTGGCATTTCCAAGAAACAATTGACCTGCCCCCAAAAAAAGCAACGTAAAAAGACCTATTACAAATAAGATTACCCAAATGGAATACCTTTTTTCAGAACATATGTGAAACATATACATATTCGCGCAGAGCATCTCTAAAGTAGTGAGGGCCAAAAAGAAATTGTCCATGACTGACCACCTATTATTAGAATTACAACATTTTTTAAGTATACCATATTTTGCACTGTTTCAAAACACATTTTTCCGCTTTCAAAGGACAAAAGTGCGCATAACGAAATCAGAGATTTCTATGCGCACATGGCGCTCACCCATGAGCGCCGCTT
>CALLNG010000410.1 GCA_938005345.1 uncultured Clostridia bacterium | reverse complement strand
ACTCTTAAACAAAATTGATTAGGCTTTGTCGAGTGGGAATAATGCCCAAGATGGAGCAAATCCGCATATATAGACTGTTTAACTACTATTTTGCCACTTGATCCTGAAATTGGAGGATAAGCATGAATGTATTTTCAAAGATAGAAAATATTGCTATTGAATGTCATCTCTTCGAATATGGTTATGTGGAAATTAGTAATTTAAAATATTATCAGGAAGTAAGGACAATTTGCGAGGGGAATTCATGTCGTAATTATGCAGTTTCTTGGGCATGTCCTCCAGCAATAGGTACAATTGTAGAATGCAAAAAACGTGTTAAACAATATGATAAAATGTTATTGTTTACCCGAAAATACGATTTGGAGAATTCTTTCGATTTTGAAGGCATGGTAACTGCCTTAAAAGATTTTAAGAAAACAGTAGACATATTTCAGCAGAAGCTAAATGATATTTTTTCATCTTATCTATTGCTTTCCAATGAAGGCTGCGGAAGATGTTCTGAATGTACATACCCAAGTGCCCCTTGCAGATTCCCCAAGTTGTTACACCATTCTTTGGAAGGATATGGATTTATGATTAAAGAGCTAGCTGATGAAGCGAGTGTACGCTATAATAATGGTCTAAATACAGTGACATATTTTGGAGCATTATTATTTCATGTGAACAAATAATATATTGCTAAATTCCCATTTATCATGGAGATAGCAAATCCAACCAGGACTAAGGCCTGAAACAATTTTAACCTCTCATTTTCTGTGATAGTAAGAAAACGGACAACACCCAATAGCTCTATACAATTCATAAAATCAAACAGGAGGGAATACGATGCCGAGAACGGAGAGAATTACATTGACCAACCTTTGTATGGTATATCATCAAAATCAAGTTTTGGTGCAAGATAGAATTGACAAAGATTGGCCTGGAATTACCTTTCCAGGCGGCCATGTGGAAAACGGAGAATCGTTTGTAGACGCCGTTGTTCGGGAAGTGCAGGAAGAAACAGGCCTTACCATCTACGCTCCCCAGCTTTGCGGAATCAAAGATTGGCAAAATGAAGATGGTTCCCGCTATATCGTTTTTCTCTATAAGACCGATAAATTTGATGGTGAGATCCATTCTTCTGAGGAAGGCGAGGTTTTTTGGATGGATAGGGACAAACTATCTGAACACAAGCTTGCAAAGGACATGGAGGATATGCTGCAAATATTTATGGATGATAACGTAAGTGAATTTTATTATTTTAGAAAGGATGGAAAATGGGAGTACATCCTGAAGTAATTGTCTTTCGGCAGTGTACTTTGTTCTGGGCTATTTATTTTAGTTTGGTAAAAAAAGAAGAACGAAAAGAGGTGGGCAACTAAAACGATTTATGTAGCTGTATAGGGGTAGAACGATATTAAAAAATGACAATATAAAGCACGTCAATGATGTTTATGCAGCATTGACGTGCTTTGTTGTATAAAGAATGAGACCGGGCCTAGCCGGCAGATACGATTTCTGGAAATACTAGGGCAGCTAGGAAGAGAAAAAAATATTGGTTCTTTTTTGAATTAACCCTTGAATTCTTATGAAATATGTGATATCATGAGAAAGTCATAGAAGAAAATGGGCCGGCAGGTAATGCCCGTCGGCCTTGTCTAAATATATATATTAAAAAGCCCTACCAGGATCGCAGAGAAGGCAGCGCCGCGCTGTTGCGGGATGAAATCTGGTAGGGATTTGCTATGGGTGCCAGGACAGGCGGACAACTGTTTTGGCTAACGTAATAAGTAGAAAATTTTGTAAGATAAAATGGGGAAAGGGGTTTTTACCATGAAACGGGGATACGAAATGGATATGTGTACAGGTCCGCTTTTCCGGAAGTTGCTGGTCTTTTCTGTGCCACTTATGTTATCTGGAATTTTGCAGCTGTTATTTAATGCGGCGGATATCATTGTAGTGGGACGGTTTACAGGAAGTCAAGCGCTGGCAGCGGTGGGGTCGACAAGTTCCCTCATTGCGCTTTTTGTCAATTTTTTTATTGGACTATCTATTGGAACTAACGTACTAGTGGCACAGTATTATGGCGCCAAGGAACAAAGACACGTACATGAAACGGTACATACTTCCATTTTGTCTAGTATCATTATTGGCGTGATTCTCATTGTGATTGGGCTTGTGTTTGCTGTACCTATTTTGGAAATCATGGGTACACCTGCAGATGTTTTAGACCAGGCAACCTTGTATTTAAGAATCTATTTTATTGGTATGCCCTCCGTTATGGTATATAATTTCGGTGCGGCAGTACTAAAAGCCATTGGCGACACCCGCCGGCCCTTGTATTATTTGTTGACAGCAGGCATCATCAATGTGGTGCTTAACTTGTTTTTTGTTATTGTGTTTCACATGGGTGTTGCGGGCGTTGCTCTGGCGACCATCATTTCCCAGACGGTATCGGCTATACTCATTGTGCGTTGCCTTATGGCGACAGAAGGCATGTGTCAGCTCGTGCTGAAAGATTTAAAAATTCATAAAAGCAAGCTCATAGGCATGTTCCGTATTGGGTTACCAGCGGGATTTCAAAGCGCAGTTTTTTCCATTTCAAATGTACTCATTCAATCGTCTGTCAATTCATTTGGTTCTCTGGCGATGGCAGGCAATACAGCCGGCAGCAATTTGGAGGGATTTGCCTATACGGCAATGAATGCAGTATACCAAGCAAATTTGAGCTTTACTAGCCAAAATGTGGGAGCGGGACAGTATAAAAGAATTAACCAGATTCTGTGGCGGTGCGTTACCATTGTAATAGGTGTGGGCGTTTTTGTAGGCGCCATAATGCTAGTGTTTAGCCGGCAGCTTTTGGGGATTTACACCACAGATCCGCAGGTTATTGCCTATGGGATTTTGCGCATGAACATTATTTTTCCTGTCTATTTTTCCTGCGGACTAATGGATGTGTTGGTTGGAAGTATGCGCGGGATGGGCTATTCTGTGGTTCCGATGATTGTATCTTTGCTCGGCGCTTGCGGATTCCGGATTGTATGGATTTTTACGGTCTTTGCTACTTACCATTCACTAGAAGTACTATACATTTCCTACCCGATTTCATGGTTTATGACGGCAGCAGTCCATTTTATCTGCTATTTGGTTATCAAAAAGAAGGTGCACCGCAAGTTTATAGAGGCAGCGGCCAGAAAACAAATGGCGGCAGCCGGAAAGGAACAGGCGGTGTAGGGAGATTATCGCGCAAAAAAGGTTACGAAAACGGTCAGTTTTTGTCTTGCCAGAAATGGAATCATTTGGTATAATAATAGCAAACCAAACTGGGCAAGTGGGCGCGGTATACACAACAAGAGGCCGTACCCATATACAAGCAGGAGAAAGGAAGGAAAAGGAATGGGGATGAAACAGGACACCATCGTGGTATTGGATTTAGGCAGTGAAAAAAATACTGTTGTTGCACGTGCAGTGCGTGCACTGGGTGTATACAGTGAAATTCATCCGCACGATATCACGGCGGAGGCGTTGGCGGCTATGCCTAATGTAAAAGGGTTAATTGTCAATGGCGGTCCCAATGATGTAGTGGATGGAGAAAAGATACAGGTTGCAAAAGATGTTTACCAGATGGGAATTCCCGTCTTAGCGATTTGCCACGATGCTGCGCTATGCGGTGAGAAATGGACGGAGTTGCCTGAGGAGAAACAGTTGCCGGAAGCGCTGGAGCGTTTTGTGCTGGAGACTTGCCAGGCAAAGACAAACTGGAATATGAAAAATTTTATTGCGGACCAAATAGAACGGGTACGCCGCCAGGTGGGAGACAAAAAGGTGCTTTTGGCGTTGTCGGGCGGCGTGGATTCCTCTGTCGTGGCGGCGCTGTTGCTGCGGGCGATTGGGGATCAGTTGGTTTGCGTTCATGTAAATCACGGCCTCATGCGTAAAGGAGAATCGGAGAGTGTGGTAGAAGTATTCCGCAACCAACTGAAAGCCAATTTGATTTATGTGGATGCATCAGAACGGTTTTTACAAAAACTGGCGGGCGTTAGCGACCCGGAACAAAAACGTAAAATCATTGGCGGAGAGTTTATCCGGGTGTTTGAGGAAGAGGCCAGAAAACTGGATGGAATCGAATTTTTGGGACAGGGCACCATTTATCCAGATATTGTGGAAAGCGGAACCAAAACGGCAAAAGTTGTAAAATCGCACCACAATGTTGGCGGCCTACCGGAGGATATGAAATTTGAACTGGTGGAACCACTGTATCAGCTGTTCAAGGATGAGGTACGGGCCTGCGGGCTGGAACTTGGCCTGCCGGATGAGATGGTATTTCGTCAACCCTTCCCAGGACCGGGATTGGGCGTACGTTGTCTGGGCGCTATCACGCGGAACCGTCTAGAAGCGGTGCGGGAATCCGACGCCATTTTGCGGGAGGAATTCAAAAAGGCCGGGCTGGATAAAACGGTGTGGCAGTTTTTCACCATTGTACCGGACTTTAAGTCCGTGGGTGTTCGGGATAATGCGCGTTGCTTTGACTATCCTGTAATTATCCGCGCTGTCAATACAGTGGACGCCATGACGGCAACGGTGGAACGGGTGCCATGGCCCGTTTTGATGAAGATTACTGACCGCATTTTGCATGAAGTGCCGGGCGTAAACCGTGTCTGCTATGATTTGACGCCAAAGCCCACCGGAACCATTGAATGGGAATGAGATAGATTGACTGAAAAGTACCCAAAAATCCTGTATTTACATGGATTTTGGGTACTTTTGTAATTTGCTAAAAATGGGCTTGCAATAGCTACGGGGAAAACGTTGTGAAGAAATAATGGCGCTGTACTATTTAGTATGGATAACAGCGGACCACTATGAAAGGGGATACAGTCCATGGCTACTTCAAATAAGTATGAGGACATTAGTGTCATAGATGCGCTCAAGCTAGCAAAAAATCGGAATTTGCTGCTGCCTGATATCCAAAGAGAATATGTATGGAAAACAGATGATATTGAAAAACTGTTCGAATCTGTGGTTGATGGATATCCCATCGGTACGTGCATATTTTGGAAAACGAACCGTAAAACAATCAATACGCAAAAGCCTAATTTATATTTCTTTATCCGGGAGTTTGAGTCCGGAAAAACAAAGAACGAAAAGGCGCCAGAGGTGTTTAGCGAAGAAGGAGACTACTATATTGTTTTGGATGGACAGCAACGCATTACTTCGTTTCATATTGCGTTATATGGTTCGTATACCGAGTTTAAGGGCGGAAGAGGACGTGCCCGCTCCAACCCTAAAAATTGGATAAAAAGGGAATTGTATTATAACCTGGATTTCTATAACGGGGAAGAGGTAGACGACGAACATCCCAAAAAGAGATTTGTGTTTCTGTCAGAAGAAAGCGCAAAGGAAGGACGGTATTACAAGGTAAAGCAGCTGTTGGCCTTTGAAAAAGAGTCGGCGTTGTACAAAGCTTTTGCGGAATTTGATGAAAAAGTAGTAGATGATTTAGGAAAGCTCTATACAAGGCTGCACAGTACATCGACGAATGGTCTCATTCACTACTATTGTATTTGCGAAAACACCTATGATGAAGCGTTGGATATTTTTGTCCGGGTTAATTCGACGGGTGTGAAATTATCAAAATCTGATTTGCTTTTCTCTACTCTGATTGATGGATGGGAATCCGTTGATGGGGAAAAAGCAGGAAAAGAAAAGATTGACGATTTGCGCGAGACCTTGAACAGTAAAGGCGATGGATTTTCGTTTAGCCGGGATTATATCATGCGCCTTATGCTGGTATTGGTGGATGCGTCCACGAATCTGAAAA
The DNA here is from genome assembly GCA_938005345.1 of uncultured Clostridia bacterium. Lineage (GTDB taxonomy): Bacteria > Bacillota > Clostridia > RUG12999 > RUG12999 > JAAWTG01. The sequence continues at coordinate 3,834 of CALLNG010000410.1, read as the reverse complement.
TAGAGTCTTTTGATAACAAAACAGTTAGAACAATGAGAAGTAGTTGGAGCAACATGGAAAAAGCGGCTGAAAAAACGGTAGACCTATTGGTATCGCTAGGTATTTCAGATGGGTTTCTTTCATCGTATAATGCGACAATGCCACTTGTGTACTATGTATATCAAGGCGGTTCATTTAGCAGCGAGGAAAGCAAAAAAGAGGCAAGGAAGTTTCTTTCGCTGTCCATGGCGAAACGGTTGTTTGGCGTAGCAAGTAATACCGCTTTACAGAATACGAGAGCAGCCCTTCAAAAAATTGACTGCAAGCATACCGGTTTTTCGTTGAAGCTTTTTCAAGACGTCGTACTGACTGGAGGCAGAAATTTTTTAGTAAGCGAGGCTGATATCGACTATTGGCTAGACAATTATACCATCGGAACGAATACCTATATTTTGCTGTCGCTACTTTATCCGAATTTGAAGCTGAGTCAAGTTTCTTTTCATCAGGACCATTGCCACCCATACTCTTCGTTTGAAAACAAAAAAATTGCGGCGTTGAACCTTCCGCCAGAAACCATAGAACGCTGGCAACGCATGCGAAACATGATTCCCAATTTGCAGTTTTTAGAGGGTGCAGAAAACGAAAAGAAAAATGCAACGCCTCTTAAGGCCTGGATAGAAAGTGGAGAAACCATTCGGTATCTTCCAGAAAACGTATCATTAGAGCTGAAGGATTTTGAGAGCTTTTTTGAAGAGCGAAAAAAATTGATGAAGGAAGAATTGAAAAGTTTGTTTGACGTTGGCAGCGGACAGGGTTAAAACGGGTTTAGCAAGAAAGAGACAGTAGAGCAGAAAACGATTTTAAAATTTGTTTCTTTCATAGTGATATCACCATTCCAACACATGGTAGGTACAGGAGGAAAGCAAAACGCTGGCAGCGTATTTTTTTTCTGGCTGTAAATATAGCAAGCATAATCCAGATGGGGTTTGAAACTAAAACAATACTTCAGCAACCGGTTCGGAGTGGAGGCGGCGAATTGTTGCAGTGTGGATTATGCCCAACCAACAGCACAAGATAGAATTGTTTTTCAATGCCCGACATGCGGATTGATTTTGGCTGGATCGGCGCAATATCAGTCTATCTGAAGCATTTATGAATTTCTGCTGACAGATGAAACGTTTCCATGGCCAGATCACAAGGGCATACACAATCCAAGATTGTTGGCGCGCCCGAAACAACAGAAATTTTTTGGAGGCGGTGTGCGAGATTCTTCAAAAAATGAATATTTGTGGGAAAGAATTGGACAATAGCTATAGTAGAGCAGATTTTTGCGGTGCAACTCTTTACCGCGCTCCATCGGTTAGATATGAAACACTTGCCCATCAAAGTCTGGTGGAACAAGGCAATTTTCATCCGTGTTCAGAAGTGGAACAAAAGTGGAAAATGCTGGAACATGGGGGGGGACAATATAAAACAGAGAAAGTACTCTGTTACTGCACCGGCTGCATGGAGGGCATTGCAATGAGCGGACATAGGGCCATTCATTTGCTGGATCTTGTTGTAGCGGCACTTTGGAATACCTATGCGCACTTTGCGATTGGTAATGCCTCTAGCAAACGCAAGCGGTTGGCTTGTTGAGGGAACAGCTAACTAAAAGGGCGGACTACCTCTTGACAACTTCATTTGTTCGTGCTATAATCTCAGATAGAAAAATTGTAACATATACTGTCACCGGACAGGAAAAGCGTTAACATTACACCGTAGGTCTTAGTGGTGTAATGTTAACGCTTTATTTTTTAGGAGGGAAGGAACGATGATTTTATTGGGAACGGCGATAACGGCAAGTTTTTTTGACAGCCTCAATCCATCTGCAATTGCACAGCAAATGCTGTTGCAGGCAATGGTAAATAAGAAACGCCATATTTTATTTTTTATCTTTGGCATAGGGCTTGCCAATTTTGTGATGGGACTGGCAATTTACTATGGAATTGCCGCATGGGTTTCGGAGCTGCTTTCCAGACTAACAGCTGCTTATCCCAAGTATGTATATGGCGCAGAGCTAGGGGGTGGCCTGCTATGTCTTGCAGCAGGCATTAGGCTTATTGTGAAAGTTAAACAAGACAAATATGACAGCAGTAATAAAGAAGATAATACCATAAAATCTCCTGCACAACTTTCACCGCTGTCCTTATTTCTTATGGGTGCAGCTTTTTGTGCAGTGGAGCTGACCAGCGCATTGCCCTACTTTGGGTTTCTGGCGCTACTTGCACGATATAACCTTATATTTCCATTTGTTTTTAGCTATTTGCTGCTATACTGTTTTATGTATGTCTTACCGCTTCTTGTTCTTTATATTGGATATAACAAATTACGGGGGACGAGGGCCATTCAGCGTTTAGAGGGGATTCTGCAGCGCGTTTCGTCCTACATTGTTCCGTGTGCCTTATGTCTAGTGAGTATTTTGCTGCTGTTTCATGGCGGCAGTTCTCTTGTTTAGGACACAGGAATCGGTGCGCGTCACTTCATGAAAATAGACTGTGAAAGCGTGGATCCAAGGATTCCACGCTTTTTTATGGAATTTTGGAAAGGGAAATGTGAAAAACAGGAGAAAAATAAAGCAAGGTTCTTGCCTCCCGTCCCGTTTTGTGGTATGATGGAGGCAGAACAAAAAAGGAAGTGGGGACCATGTATCAGTGCCAAAACTGCCATAAGCTGGTGGAGGATGGGCAAAGTGTCTGCCCGTATTGCCACGCCCGGCTTACTGGTGCAAAAAGCGCAGCGTGGCAGGAAGAGGTCATGCAGGACATTGAACGCCAGAACATGCAGGAGGCGGGACGCCGCAAAAGACACCCACGCAAGAAGTGGAAAATCCGCCGGTACCGGGAGTTGCCAAAGTCAATCCTGGTGTTGATGGTAGTGTGTGGGATATTACATATCGCAATGTGCCTGGTGGTTATTTTCTTAGGAATTTGGGTTATGACACATTAAAATAGCTATAAAAAGCGGGTATCGTTTTTGAAAGAGACAGCTGGAGGGCCATAAAAAATGGGGGATTCCTTGATAAAAGGAAATTAGAAAAATATGGAAGAAAGGATGAGCCAGAATGGAAAAATTTTGTGTATATTGTGGGAAACCGCTACAGGAAGGACAGTCCTGTGATTGTCAAAAGGGAACACAGGAAGAAGCAAATTCGGTGCAACAGGGTATGGAGACGGAAGTAGCCGCAGCAAAGCAAGCACAAGACCAGGCGCAGCCCCAGGCATCAGCTGTACCTGGTATGCAGCAAGAGACGCCACAGCCACCTATAGGACAAGAACCGCCCCGGATGCAAGCGGACACGGCGGCACAGCCGCAGACAGATATAGCGCAAACGCAGCAGGAAGCGGTTCAATTGAACAGAGGAAGTGCGTATGACGGCACACTGCCAGAACAGGGGAAAACGCAGCAGCCGGTGCAACAGCCGCATCAGGCTGTGCAAATCCGCCCGCAGTCGTATGTCATTCCAAGAAAAAATAGCGGCGCATTTGCGAATTTTGTCAAACGCTGTTGGGTAATTTTGACGCAGTTCTTTGCACATCCTGTCCAAATCATGCATATTGCGGCAGAAAAAAGGGATTATACGGCGGGACTGGTCTTTTGGGTGTTGAATGCACTGCTCGCAGGCCTGGTGCCTACCATTATGATACCGCGCCTGCTAGAGAGTATGATGGGCACGGCCTTGCTGCGGATATTAGATATACCAACTGGCTGGCTGTTTGTTGAAGGCACGCTGGTAGGACTGGTATGGACAGCGTCTATGAGCATGATTGCGTTTTTATTTGCCAAAATCATGGGCAGCCGGGCTTCAGTAAAAAG
>CALLNG010000409.1 GCA_938005345.1 uncultured Clostridia bacterium | reverse complement strand
GATTGTATGGTAAAACGTGATCCAGTTTATAATACATTACATGATTATTTGTATTGCTAATAATGTGTTAAGGAGTCTCTAGTACAAGAGACTCCTTATATCTTTATAATTATAATTTTTAATCTTTATTTAACTCTTTTACTTTAATGATGTCAACCAGTTTATTTAATTGTTTTACCACCTGTTCAATCGTAGACTCATCACCCGTCACTACAATCGTCACTCGTGATATACTGGGATCATCTGTTACACCAACAGCTAAAGAATGGATATTAAATCCACGGCGGCTGAAGAGTCCTACAATACGGAGCAGTACACCGGGATGATTTTCTACTAAAACGGAAAGAATATGTTTCATCCAAATCCCCCCTTATAGTGTATTTTCCATCGCGTCTATATTAATTTGCAATAAATATGGCCCATCCCATGCGAGCATTTTCTCATAGGCATGCTCTAAATCTTCATAATTGTTTACCACTGCCGCCTCAATACCATAGGCAGAGGCCAATATAGAAAAATCGGGATTCCCGGCTAAATGGACCGCATAATTGTTATAATTTCTAACACGTTGGTACTCATTTACCATTCCAAGCTCACTGTTACACAATAAAATAATTTTAATATCCAAAGCATTTGCTACAATGGTGGCCAATTCCCCCATAGACATTTGGAAACTTCCGTCACCCTCCACAGCGATCACTTGCCGATCTGGCGCAGCTAATTTAGCTCCAACTGCTGCCGGCAGGCCATAACCCATCGTGCCAAATCCCCCTGAGGTAATCCATTTGGATTGTTCCTTAAAATTCCAATTACGTGCCGCCCAAATCTGGTTTTGTCCTACTTCCGTTGTCACAATCGCGTCTTCATCTACCATATTAGAGAGCAAATGCAACGCATTTTTCGCACAAATTGTACCATTGGTTTGGGGAATACGAATCGGTTTTTTTCGCGCTACAATTTCCGCACACCATTCTGTATATGGTTCATTCTCCTCCAAAATTCCAAGCATCTGCGTCAACACATCTTTGATATCGCCAACAATCGGCGTATTAGTACTCACAATTTTCCCAATCTCTGCCGGATCCACATCAATGTGTACAATCCTTTTGTCATTTAATGTGCTTGGCGCAGGTACTGCACGGTCTGATATACGAGAGCCAATAATAAAAATCAAATCCGCCTGCTGCAATGCGAAATTAGCTTGTACCATTCCATGAGAGCCAATCATACCGAAATTGAGCGGATGCTCCGTTGGTAAAACGCCTATTCCCAGCAATGTGGAAATAGTAGGCACCTTCGATATTTCCACAATTTTACGAAATTCTTCCACTGCACCAGAAAGCAAAATCCCATGCCCAGCCAAAAACACCGGACGTTTTGCCTGTTTGATTTCCTCTACAGCTCTTTTGATCTGCATTTCGTGTCCCTTTACCGTCGGTTTATATCCACGGATATCAACTTTATCTATTTGGGGCACTTCAATTTCCTGGAGTTGTAAATCCATTGGAATATCCACCACAACGGGGCCGGGCCGTCCTGTCGATGCAATATAAAATGCTTCATGGAAAATGCGTGGTATCTGTGTTGCATCTTTTACCAAGTAGCTGTGTTTACAATAAGGAGCAGTAGTGCCAAACATGTCTACTTCCTGAAACACATCCCGCCCAATTTGTTCCGACGTCACTTGTCCTGTAATCGCAATGAGCGGAAGAGAATCCATATAGGCATTTGCAATGCCGGTTAAAAGATTGGTTGCACCTGGTCCCGAGGTTGCAATGCAAACACCGACACCGCCATTCACTCTGGAATATCCCGTTGCTTCATGGGCAGCAGACTGCTCACTGCGCGGAAGAATATGCCGGATATTAGATTTTGAAAGCGCCTGATGCAAAGGCGTACTAGCCGCGCCGGGATAACCAAAAACTGTATCTATATTATTTTTTATTAAAATGTCAACAATAACTTCAGCTGCAGTCTTTTTCATAGCTACCTCCCCCATCATCAAAATATCTTTAAAAATTATTTTATCAAACAATTATTTTTTTGTCAACTCACACAGTATGAATTTGACAAAAAATATGTTATAATAATATCAATTTAGCGGAAGGAGTGTTTTTTCATGGATTCTCTGCTGGCAGCATTTCAGAAAACATTTATCTTATTTATTTTTATTGCAGGCGGCTGGGGACTTCGGAAATGCAATATGGTTAATGCCGATTTTTCTCCAGGCCTTTCAAAACTTATTTTTAATGTATTCATGCCGGCCATGATATTGCAAATTCTGCGGGATTCTTTGACACCGGAAACCTTTTTGGATGGGGCCCCTATCTTGCTTCTCTCCTGCGCAGTCATTGTGTTTAGCTATTTATTGGGCCTTCTTGCTTCAAAATGGTTTGAAAAAAAGAGAATTTATCAAAGTATTAATATTTTTTCTTTTACGTTTTCGAACTTTGCCTTTATGGGGTATCCCATTATGAGTGCTGTGTTTGGACAAGAATCCATGCTCACTTTAACTTTGTTTAACATTCCGCTCTATTTAGTGGTAAATGTTCTAGGTTTATATATCTTTACTGAGAAAAGCACCTCATTGCAGAGCCGCAAGCAAAAACTTCTCGCTCAGCTCAAGGTGGTTATCAATCCAGTCACAATCTGTATCCTCATAGGAATTGCGCTTTCCTTCCTTCATGTTACGTACCCCTCGCTTATCAGCGAAGTCATTGACATGGCAACAGTTTGTGTTACCCCATTGTCTATGCTTTTGACAGGTTTTCTGCTAGGTGGCGCCTCTTTGCGGGAAATGCTTTGCGTTCCCAAAAGCTATCTGGCTTCCTTGATACGGCTCATCGGGATTCCTTGTATCCTTTTAGGTATCCTTTATGTTTGCGGTCTGCGCGGTTACATGCTGACAGTTCCCGTCATGATTAGTGCGATGCCAGTCGCGGTTAATGGTGCCGTTCTTTCGGAAGCATCTGGTAGTGATTCCTATAGCATGGCGCAAATTATTTTTATTTCCACTTTGCTTTCACTTATAACCCTTCCTATTTTTGCTACCGTTTTACAGGCTATTATGTAAACACGTTAAAACCATACTAGAAAATACAGAAACATCTTGATTCATATAAAAGGGCAGCTGTATTGTAGCATCTGCCCTTTGAATTTCTATAGAATTATTTTTCGTGTTGCTCATGTCCGCAGCCGCCACAACACCCTTTACAATTTTTCAATTTCTCCGGAATTTCCCTTCCGTGCTTTTCACAATAATCTAAAATTGCCGCCTGGATTGCTTCTTCTGCTAAAACCGAACAATGCAGCTTTTCCTTTGGCAATCCCCCTAGCTGCTCTACCACTGCTTTATTGGTGATTTTCAACGCCTCGTCAATTGTTTTTCCTTTCACCAATTCCGTTGCTACCGAACTAGTTGCAATCGCCGCACCGCATCCGAATGTTTTAAAACGGATATCCTGTATCACATCTCCTTCAATGTCCATATAAATTTTCATAATATCGCCACAGCGGGCATTTCCAACTTCTCCTACTGCATTGGCATTTTCCAATTCGCCCACATTGCGAGGATTTGTAAAATGGTCCATTACTTTTTCTGTATAGATCATATTATTGTTCTCCTTTCTGAATCGCTTCATAAAGCGGGGACATACTCCGCAGTTTTTTCACAATCTCCACCAATTTCTCTATTACAAAATCTAGTTCTTCCCTTGTATTCTCTTCGCCCAGCGTAAGCCGCAGCGATCCATGTGCGATCTCGTGCGGCAGTCCGATGGACAGCAAGACATGCGATGGGTCTAACGATCCGGAAGTGCACGCACTCCCGCTAGACGCTGCAATTCCATTCAAATCCAGCCAAATGAGCAAAGACTCCCCTTCGATGTAAGGAAACGAAATATTAATATTTCCGGGAAGCCGTTTTGTGCGATGCCCGTTGAGTCTACTATACGGAACTTTCTTTAAAATTTCATCTATCAGATAATCACGGTTTGCAGTTATCCTATTTGTGTTTTGCTCTAAATTGCCACAGGCCAGCCGAAGTGCCGCCGCCATCCCTACAATTCCCGCAACATTTTCTGTTCCGCCACGCCGGCCAGATTCTTGTGCGCCGCCTTGCATAAAAATATCAGGTCGAACGCCCTTTCGGATATATAATGCGCCGACCCCTTTGGGACCATAAAACTTATGTGCCGAAAGGGAGAGCAAATCTACCTGTAGCGTATTCACATCCACTGGAATCGTACCAACAGCTTGTACTGCATCTGTGTGAAAAAGAATGTCATACCTGCGTGCAATGGCTCCTATTTGAGAGATAGGCTGCACCGTTCCTATTTCATTGTTTGCAAACATAACAGTAATTAAAATGGTATCCGGCCGAATTGCTTGTTCCACCTGCTCCGGATGGATGATTCCTTCTGTATCCGGTTTCAGGTATGTAACCGAAAACCCTTCTTTCTCTAGCTGCATGCAAGTATGCAAAACCGCATGGTGCTCAAATGCTGTAGTAATAATATGGCTCCCTTTTTTGCGCCTTGCATAAACACTTCCGCGGATTGCCCAGTTATCAGATTCCGTCCCGCATCCAGTAAAAAATATTTCCTCTGGCTTTGCTCCGAGACAAGCCGCAACCGTTTTGCGTGACTGTTCAACAGCCTCATGGGTTTCTCTTCCTAAACCATAGATGGTACTAGACGGATTTCCATAGTGTTGCGAAAACCATGGCAACATCTGCTCTAATACTTCCGGTTTGACCGGCGTTGTCGCCGCATGATCTAAATATATTAATTTTTTTTCTACCATAATTCTGCTCCTTTCCTATTTTTCTATATTATATACCATTTTAGTATACTTTTCAAGTAAAAAAAGCAACAAATTTTAGAATAATGGACTATAAATTTTTTTCTCTAAAATTTGTTGAATTTGTTGCGGCGTTTTTCCATCCGCACATACCAATAAAATCCCATTCCCATGAAATGGTGCATGATGAACCGCTGAAAAAGAAAAGCCGCTTCCGTGGTATACTAACGCATCAATGGGATATGGATATGTTTCGTACGAAACGACTTCATACCCCACTTTTCTTAGATACTGCGCAATATGACGCAATTCACTTTGTACAGCTACTACCATAAATAAGCCACTCCTTCCTAAGAGCATTCCATTTATAGTATGCCATACAAAACCCATTTTATACCGATTCATACCCTGTATCTTCTAACAACTGGTCTCCAGCTCCTGCAGCTACCGCCATTTTATCACACCGTTCATTATTGGGGTTCCCAGCATGACCCTTAACCCAAATCAATTTCACTTTATGGCGGCTAAGCTGCGTCAACATACGCTGCCATAAATCAACATTTAAAGCTGGTTTTCCATCTGATTTTTTCCAACCTTTTTTTTGCCAACTATAGACCCATCCTCTTTCAATTGCGTCCACCAGATATTTGGAATCACTATATAACTCTACTTCACATGCCTGATTCAACATTTCCAGTCCCACAATTGCCGCCATGAGTTCCATCCGGTTATTGGTTGTGTGACGGTAGCCTTGTGAAAATGTCTTTTCCTTTGCTCCATAACGTAATATTCCGCCATAGCCTCCATTACCTGGATTGCCGCTACAAGCGCCGTCTGTATATAATTCAACCCGTTTCATAACTCCCCCTCAAATATGCAAAATTGCGCTCCACAATCTATTTCGTTTTAGCTGCATTGCTTTAATAGGACAAAGTTCATGGCAGCAAAAACACTTGATACATCTTGAAAAATCAATATGGGGTAATTTCTCTTTCATTTCAATTGCTTCAGCAGGACAGTTCTGCGCACACTGTCCACAGCCGATACATTTCTTGGTATCCGCAGCAGGCCGAGGATTCACCAACTTTTCCGCCAGCCTTTTTAGCATTGGATTTTTTAAAAAATGAATATCTTTCATACCAGGACGCCGAAAATCTTCAATTGGCGTATATTTCCCAAGTTCCTCAATATTTTGTATATCCAGCAATCCCCGTTCCTGGGCATTTTGTAGAATATACACCGGCTCCATCTCCAAGTTAGCCAAACGGCATGCCACAACATCTAATGCATAGGGATCACTGCTTGCCAATAGATAACCGCCGTAGCGTGGCGAACCGCTTGTTGGGCCGTCACCTTCCATACACTCCACAGCATCCATGATAGACAGTGTCGGTTTTATATATTCGCACAAATCCACTAGCATATTACAAAACGTTTTTTTATCTGGCATACGGAAATGGTATTCCGCTTTATAGGTTCCCGGCACACATCCAAACAAATTTTTTACGGCACCGGTCATATAGCTCATTACATGGGTTTTCAATTTGGAAACAGATAGTACAACGTCCGCTTCCAAAATTGGTGTAATAAGTTCAAATCCCTTTACAGCCTTTCCTTCTGGAAAAGAAACATTGCGGGATGTCACGTCAAAATTCAACTTGACCCCCAATTCTTGAGCAATCTCTGTCATTCCACATGTCTGATATAACCCTTTTAACAGGTTCGGATTATATACCCCGCCCGGGCTTTCCGCGATTGTTACAATACCTCCTGCCTCCATAGCCAGCAGGCAGACCGCACGCACAACATATGGATGGGTCGTAGCCGCACCGCCTGGTTGGCGTTTTAAAATGAGATTTGGCTTTACCACTACCCTATCGCCCCGCCGCACAAACTGCTCCATTCCACCTAATTTATCCAGTAAGGCACGCACAGCATCTAATACCTGCTCTTTTTCATATTGCTGGCAAGATTCAATTCCTACTTTACTCATGCCTCACCTCTTCTACAAATGCCGCAATTCTTCCCAATGCTTCATTGATGCTCTTTAGTGAATAACAATATGACACTCGAATGAATCCTTCTCCACTGCGTCCAAATGCTGTGCCAGGAATGACCGCTACTTTCTGCGCTTTCAGTAAGGATTCACAAAACGTTTCGCTATCCATTCCAGTGGATTGGATGGATGGAAATACATAAAACGCACCTTCCGGTTCAAAACAGTCCAGTCCCATTTTCCGGAATCCATCCACCATTACTCTTCTGCGGTAATTATATTCTTCCCGCATCCGCTCAATATCATCATCCCCGTTGCGCAGCGCTGCAATCGCTGCATATTGACTTGTTGTTGGAGAACTCATGATTGCATATTGGTGAATCTTTGTCATTTGGTAAATTACATCTTTATGCCCAGCTGCATATCCCAACCGCCATCCCGTCATAGCATAAGTTTTAGAAAATCCATTGATAACAATTGTCCGGTCTTGCATGCCTTCCAGCGATGCCATTGAGGTATGTTTATTGGAATATGTTAATTCTCCATAAATTTCATCTGACAACACCATAATATTGGTTTTGCGCAGTACCGCCGCAATTTGTTCCAAGTCTTCCTTGGTCATAAT
>CALLNG010000408.1 GCA_938005345.1 uncultured Clostridia bacterium | reverse complement strand
CGTGAACAAACAGGAACGCCACATCCGCGGCGGTATGGCTACGAAACTGAAATATGCCAAAGAGCACATGCAGCAAGAAGAAGCAGGGCACCAGGTCTGAAAAGCAAATCTAAGAAGCGGACTGCTTTCTAGCAGTACGCTTTTTTTGTTTTTTGATAGATTCCATTTTATATCTTCTTTTTTGTTGACAAACTTGGGAACCATATCCTATAATAGAGACATAGTAACTTTTACAAGATGGGATGGGCTTACATGAGAAAATTAGCATATTTTTTAAAAGACTACTGGAAACAGGTTTTATTCGGTCCGTTGTTCAAACTGTCAGAAGCGATTTTAGAACTTATTGTACCTCTTGTGATGGTAAACATCATTGACATTGGTATCGCTTCGCGCGATACCAATTATGTTATCCGAATGGGAGGATTATTGCTGTTAATTAGTATTGTCAGCTTGTCGTGCGCGCTGGTGTGCCAATACTTGGCCTCCATTGCCTCACAGGGAGTTGGCACTGCCATGCGCAACCGGATATTTGAAAAAATTAACCAATTTTCCCACCGGGAGCTAGACCGTTTTGGCACCCCTTCTCTCATCACCCGCTTGACAAACGATGTCAACCAGCTCCAACTTGCGGTCGCTATGCTCATCCGCTTGGTAATCCGTGCGCCTTTTCTTGCGGTTGGAGCAGTTTTTATGGCTATGTTCATCGATCTAAAACTCTCCATTGTGTTTATGGTGGTTATGCCACTGATTGCCTTTGTATTATATTGGATTATGAGCCGGTCTGTTCCCTTTTTCAAAACAATCCAGAAAAAACTAGACCGTATTTCTCTGATAGTTCGTGAAAATCTGGAAGGTGCACGTGTAATTCGTGCTTTTTCCAAGCAGGCTCACGAACAGGCGCGTTTTTCTGAGGCAAGCGATGACCTTGCTGAAACCTCAGTCAATGTCGGGCGGCTTTCCGCCCTGCTCAATCCTTTAACCTATGCTATTATGAACCTAGCCATTATTGTGATTATTTGGTGCGGCGGGTTGCAGGTCCAGGTAGGGACGCTGACGCAGGGAGAAATCATTGCCTTTATCAATTATATGACACAGGTGCTACTGGCGCTGGTTGTTGTGGCAAACTTAGTTGTCACCTTTACCAAAGCCTCTGCATCTGCTTCCCGCGTGAATGAAGTTTTGGAAACAGAGCCTTCCATTACAGACAATGCCAGTACGCCTGTCTCCCTCCCTCCCGAAAGCACACAGCCATTTCTTGAGTTCCGCCATGTTTTCTTTTCCTATTATGACAATGAAGAATATGCATTGCAGGATATCTCACTGCAAATCAATAAAGGGGAAACCATTGGTATTATCGGCGGAACAGGAAGCGGAAAATCTACCTTAATACAACTGATTCCACGGTTTTACGATGTTAACCGCGGCGAGGTGTTGCTTTGCGGCAAACCAATTCAAGATTTTCCCCTGTCCCAGCTGCGTGCAATGATTGGCATTGCACCGCAAAAGTCTGCTGTCGTGTCTGGCACGATAGCAGAAAATTTGCGTTGGGGTGATAAATCTGCGGATGATGCCGCGCTCTGGGACGCGCTCCGGACCGCCCAGGCCGCTGAATTCGTGGAAAGCAAGCCAGGCGGGTTACAGTTTGAAATACGCCAAGGCGGCCAAAATCTATCCGGCGGTCAAAAACAACGTCTCACCATTGCCCGTGCTTTAGTCGGTAAACCGGACATACTAATTTTAGACGATAGTGCCAGCGCTCTAGATTATGCCACGGATGCCGCCTTGCGCCAGGCGCTTCGCCGTGACGTAAAAAATGCAACAGTTTTTTTGGTCTCCCAACGTGTCAGTTCCATCCGCTATGCAGACAAAATCGTGGTATTAGATGACGGCCAACTTGCGGGTATCGGCACCCATGTTGAATTGCTGCGACATTGCAGTGTCTACCGTGAAATTTGTATGTCCCAACATTCTGCACAGGAGGTGGAATCCCATGTATAAAACTGTTTTGCGGCGCTTGCTGCGCTTTACTAAGCCCTATACGCCCCAAATTTTGCTTGCGTTTATCTGTGCATTTCTAAGCGTCTCTCTCTCCCTGCTGGTTCCCGTTTTGATCGGCGATGCAGTAGACCTCATCATCGGGCCGGGACAAGTCCAATTTAGGAAACTGCCACCTATTCTGCTGCAGCTCGCTGGTGCGATTGCTGGATATGCAGTCTTTCAATGGCTGATGAGTTATTTTACCAATATCATTACCTACCGTACGGTAAAAGATTTGCGCATCCAAATGTTTCGTAAACTCAGCGTAGTTCCGCTGAAATATATAGACCGCATGCCACACGGAGATATTATCAGCCGCGCTGTCAACGACATCGACCAGATCTCGGAAGGCTTACTGCAAGGTACAACGCAGTTATTTACTGGTGTGTTGACCATTGTTGGTACCATCTTTTTTATGGTGCGCGCCAACCTATTTGTCGCGCTGGTTGTCATCTTGCTCACACCACTGTCCCTATTTGTTGCAGCCTTTATCGCCAAAAATTCCTATAAGCATTTTCGCCGCCAAATGGAAACGCAAGGAAACCTGTCCGGATATATTGAAGAAATGGTAGGCAACCAAACTCTTGTCAAAAGCTTTGGCTATGAATCTCAGTCTATCAGCGAGTTTCGCAAAATGAACCAAACACTATATACGCATGGCCAAAAAGCGCAGTTTTTCTCTTCCCTTTCCAATCCCTGCACGCGTTTTGTTAATTCAATTGTCTATGCGGGTGTTGGCCTTGCGGGTGCGCTAAGCGCCATAAGTGGGAACTTGACTGTTGGGCAAATTTCCATGTTTCTTAGCTATGCCAATCAATATACCAAACCGTTCAACGAAATTACCGCCATTATCTCCCAGCTGCAAAGTGCCTTTGCTTCTGCGCAGCGTGTTTTCGCTGTGCTGGACGAGCCTTCCGAATTACCCGATGCCCCAGGAATTTTGGATAAATCCCAATGCCAAGGCGCAGTCGCGCTAAATCATGTATCCTTTTCCTACTCGCCAGATCGGCCGCTCATTGAAGATTTACAGCTACTGGTCCACCCAGGTAACCGCATTGCCCTGGTGGGGCCAACCGGCTGCGGCAAGACAACCCTGATTAATTTGCTCATGCGGTTTTATGATATTAGTTCCGGTTCCATTTGTGTAGATGGCACCGATATTCGGACTGTTACACGGGATAGTTTGCGTAGCTGTTATGGCATGGTTTTGCAGGAGTCCTGGCTGTTTTCCGGAACCATCCGGGAAAATATTGCCTATGGAAAACCGGATGCCACGGAGGAAGAAATCATTCGTGCGGCAAAAGCAGCACATGCGCACAGCTTTATTCGTCGTCTGCGCCTCGGTTATGATACAGTAGTTGCGGATGCCGGCAGCAACCTATCCCAAGGGCAGCGGCAATTGCTGTGTATTGCCCGGGTCATGTTAATGAATCCCACCATTCTCATTTTGGATGAAGCCACCAGCAACATTGATACGCGGACTGAAATTTTGGTACAGCAGGCATTTGAACACATGATGCAGGGACGCACCAGTTTTATTGTGGCACACCGTCTTTCCACCATCCGTGAGGCAGATGTCATTTTGGTCATGAAGGACGGTCATATCGTGGAACAAGGAACCCACGATTCCCTACTGAAGCAAAACGGTTTTTATAAAACGCTGTATGAAAGCCAATTTGCTCCGAGCGACAGCTTGTAATGTACCATCAGGAGGAATCATATGCAATACATCATTCTTTTTTTAGAAGGGCTAATTACCTTTATTTCGCCATGTCTGTTACCCATGCTTCCTATCTATGTTAGCTATTTTGCAGGCCATGGCAGTGAACCCTCTTCCCGCAAGACACTGCGTAATGCATTAGGGTTTGTTTGCGGATTTACTGTGCTGTTTTTACTGCTCGGTGCCTTTGCAGGAACAGTTGGTTCCTTTCTCAAGCAGCACCACACAATATTCAATTTTATATGCGGTGCGCTTATCATCCTGTTTGGGCTTAATTTTATGGAAGTAATCCACCTTCCCTGGATGAACCGCAGCTATGGCGGGCGAATACAGTCCAAACCGCTCGGATTTTGGTCTGCCGCCCTGTTTGGCATCCTGTTTTCTATTAGCTGGACGCCTTGTATTGGTACATTTTTAGGTACTGCATTACTTACTGCCGCTACCAGTGGTGAAACGCTGCATGGCATTTTGATGCTCCTGTGTTTTTCTGCCGGTCTTGGCCTGCCATTCCTTCTTTCGGCCGTGTTGATTGCCCAGCTAAAAAGTACGTTTGATTGGGTCAAACGGCATTATACCCTGATTAACCGTATCAGCGGAATCTTTTTAATCATTGTCGGCGTGTTTATCATGACAGGTTCTTTTGGCTATTTTCTGTCGTGGCTCACCATCCGCTAAGAAAAGAAAGGAGACTACTATGAACAAAAAATGGATGCTATTCTGGACAGCCTTGGGCCTAGTCGCCTTATTGGTTTTAGGATTTTTTGGTTACCGGTGGCTGACCGCCTCTGTGGTTCCAGAGGAACCACAGGCGACCAGACAAGCGGAAACAGAAAAAATTCTCGCACCGGATTTTACCATGACAGACCAAAACGGCGAACTGGTCCTATTATCAGATTATTTTGGCACACCTATTGTCCTTAATTTTTGGGCAAGCTGGTGCCCGCCATGCCAATCGGAAATGCCTCATTTTAATGAGGTCTACGAAGAAATGAAAGGCGAAGTTATGTTCATTATGCTTGATTGTGTCGATGGACAGCGTGAAACAGTCGAAACAGGGCGTTCCTTTATTGAGCAGGAGGGGTATACCTTCCCCGTTTTCTATGATACCCAAGACCAGGAAGGCGCCTATACTTATGGTGCAACTGCGCTTCCTTCTACGCTTTTCATTGACCGTGAGGGTAATGTGGTGGCGGGATATCAGCAAGCGATTTCGGAAGACTTTCTCCGGGAAAACATTGCGCTTATTCGTTAGGTTTCATTTTGGAGACTTTATGAAAATGGAATCCCTTTCTGATCTGCGGAATACTTCTGCGGATATACTAATGATATTTGTTTCCTATATCCCAGTATCACCACCGCTGCTCATACCGCCCACTATACCCGTTGATACCGATGTTTTCGCCGAATAGCCCCCAAAGCAGGAGGAATACTTTTGAATTTACTATTGAGTGATACCGCTATACCTACTTCTTTACCAAAACGGCCGGAAAACCATAATATTGATGATTTACGGCAGCTTTCCATTTCTCCCTTTATCGGTTGTTTTGACTATTGGGTCAAAACACCTGGGAATGCATTATTCGGAACAACGCCATCAAAGTCTATCCCATCATTGCAAAAAGCGATTGTTTACTCTATGTCAGCCGCCTGCTTTATGGCTGCTGCGATATTCCAATAAAAACGATACTAGAACGTTCCATTCCCATTTGACAAGCTTTTATTCGTCTGCACCATGGCGAAACCCTTCGCGTGCAACGTGATGTTGTGGAAAAGGACGCGGTTATTATAGCATACGGTGCTATCTCCCAGAAGAAACAGATGTCTTTCCGGCGGTATATTGTCCGTAACGCTTTCAATACCTCCCTCAAAAGTTGGAACATTCTCTTTGTAGAAGAAGCTGCACTGGAAGTCACCATTGAACAGGAGGTGCAAAAATGGGAAAACTGCTAGTTGCCAATGGAAGCCCAAGAGGGTCTAAGTCCAATTCCAAGCGATATGCCGCAATTTTTAAAACCAATTGGTTACAGCTGGCAAAGGCCTATCTCGTGACCGCTAAGCGGCACAGAGAAATCTGTTGCTCTTTAGCAGACTTCGCTAATCTATTGTTGGTATTTCCCCTCTATGCTGACAGTCCCCCGGTTCCGCTGATGCAATTTCTAAAAGAAGTGGAGCAGCATTCTCCAGCCAAAAAGCCTACGGTGCATATTTTAATCAATTGTGGTTTTTTAGATCCGGAATAAAATCAACTTGCTGTGGAAATGATACAGTATTTCTGTCAAAAAAGTCACTTTCCCTTTGGTTCCACTTTATGCATTGGTTCTGGAGAAGCCATCATAAACACATCATTTGCTTGGATAGCAAAACGTGCTAACCAAAAACTTGCACATGCCATTCAGACTGCGCGCCCCGTGAGTCTTCGCGTCACTATGCCGCTACCGAAAAAATAGTTTATTTGTGCTTCCACATCGCATTGCCTTCTGATGGTAAAAAGTATCAATATGCCAAATCACAATTGGAAACCATGAAAATAGAATAACTGTTTTACGTCTTCATTTTAATAAAGCAGTTTTTGTAGCATAAAAAAGGCTTTTGCCATACAGCGGCAAAAGCCCTTTTTCATTTTATAAAATAATACAAATAAGCCCGCCGCTTCCCTCGTTGATAATTTTTTGCAAGGTTTCTTGCAGCTTGAAACGGGATTCTTCCGGCATTCTAGACAGCTTATTGTGCAGCCCCTCGTTAACCAGCTCATGAAGAGATTTTCCAAAGATATTAGACTCCCATAACTTTTTCGGATCCACTTCAAACTCTTCCAGCAGATATTTCACCAATTCTTCGCTTTGTTTCTCGCTTCCCACAATGGGATTGACTTCCGTCTCAATATCCGCTCGAATCATATGAATAGACGGTGCGCTTGCCCGTAGCTTGACACCATAGCGGTTTCCTTGCTTGACAATTTCCGGTTCCTCCAACGACAGTTCATCAATCGTTGGTGATACAATTCCATAACCTTTTGCTTCCACTTCTTTGAGTGCATAAGATACCTTATCATACTCTTTTTTCATTGCGTTTAAATCCACAAGCAAAGAGAGCAACTGGTCATCTCCCGCCACTTCAAATCCAGTTATCTCGCTTAGCACTTGATAGAACAAGCCTTCCGGTGTTTGAATTTGAATTTTCATGATACCGCTGCCTAAGTCGATTGCCGTGATCCGGCTTTCGCTGGCAAAATCCAGCTCTTCCATTTGTTTCGCCGCTACTTTTGCTTCTCTTATCTTGGTTACGCCGCTAAGACTTTTGATAATGCTTTCATATATCTCCGTTTTCAGTGGATGATTGGCGTCCAGAGCATCCAACCATTTTGGCAGTTTGATCCCCACTTCTTTGAGGGGAAACTCATACAAAATGGTCTCCAAAAAATTTTGAATGTCTGTCTCTGTCATCTGTGCACAGCTCATTGCCAGCACGGGCACCTGGTATTCTTGCTCCAGCTCCGCCCGCAGCTGCTGTGTTTCCATTGCGGCAGGATTGACGGAATTGAGCACCACCATAAATGGTTTGTTGATTTCTTTTAGTTCGTTTACCACGCGTTGTTCCGCTTCCACATAATCCACTCGTGGAATTTCTGCTACGCTGCCGTCTGTGGTCACGACAAGCCCGATGGTGGAATGTTCATTGATGACTTTCTGCGTACCGATTTCCGCCGCCGTATTAAATGGCACCGGTTCTTCATTCCACGGCGTTTGCACCATTCTTGGCTGTCCGTCTTCAATCGCACCCAGTGCGCTGTTGACAATGTATCCTACGCAGTCAATCAGCCGCACCTTGCACTCTGCATCGCCCAAATTGATACCAACTGCTTCCGTTGGTACAAATTTGGGTTCTGTTGTCATGATGGTCCGTCCTGCGGCACTTTGCGGCATTTCATCACGCGCCCGTTCCTTTTTATAGGCGTTTTCGATGTTCGGTAATACCATCAAATCCATAAACCGTTTGATAAACGTCGATTTTCCAGTGCGAACAGGACCTACTACCCCGATATAGATGTCGCCTTGCGTGCGCTGTGCTATATCTTGGTACAAATTATATCCTTCCATGCTTTTATCCCCCTTTAGGTACATGATGCATTCTCGCAAGATTCGTTTTCATACCCTATGTATATGGTACAAGAGTCCATATTATTCCATTTTTTCCAACGAGTTTCTATTCTTGACAGAATTGGAATCCCATGATATGATACAAGTATCTTTTTACAAGGAGGACTTACCATGCTGGACAAACCTACCATGATTCGGCTCATTGCCGAACAAGTGACACAACAATATCCAGATATTTCTGCCTCTGCCTTACAAAACGTCCTCTCGCAGGCATCAGAGGAAGACTTACAGCGGCTTATACAGGCTATGAGCCGGTTTGAACTAAAAGACATTTTTCATCTCATGCCGCAGTTGGAACAATGGGAGGAATCGTCTCATGGAAATTGAACGAAAATTTTTAATGGACGGGTTCCCCCCTCTTCCCGCAAGAAATTCTGCTATTATGCAGCAGGGATACCTGTGCTGTTCTCCTGTGGTACGCATTCGGAGCAAACATTGCGATGCTCAAACATCTTACCGTCTTTGTTTCAAGGGAAAGGGTACATTGGTACGGGAAGAAATAGAACTGGATATTGAAGAGAAAATTTTCACCTCTCTATGTGGTTTGCTGGAAGGTCCACTCATCCATAAAGAATGGAAAACCTTTCCGCTTGCCGATGGATTGGTGCTAGAATGCAGCCACGTTGATGCAGGAACTCCGACTGCATTTTATTATGCGGAAGTGGAATTTTCCTCTATCGAGCAAGCACATGATTTTGTGCCCCCTTCTTATTTAGGAAAAGAAGTGACGGAAGACTCTTCTTATTCCATGAGTCAATATTGGCTTCGCACGCGAAAAAACATTGTCTAACAAATCACACATATTCTTATCCAACTTTAAAATTAAAAAAAAGACAGATTCTGGCATGTACCCAGCATCTGTCTTTTTTTAATCCGTTTTATCCTCCATTTCCGGTCTCTGCGTTGTCTTTTCCACAAGGTCATTTCCCACACTGCTGCCAAACCGTACTATTTGCTTTCCATACCGGCTACGGAGACTGTCAATGGTTCGCTCCAATTTTTCCCGTTTTTCTCGTTGTTTTCCCTCCGTGTCCTCCCAAAATGTTAGCTGTTGGGCTTGGGTTTCCTCTTGCAACTGTGCGGCCGTGACCGCTATCAACCGGACAGCATTTCCCGGTTTCCATAACGCCTGAACCAATGTCATCGCTTCATTTGCAATGTCTTCTTCTAAATTTGTTGCATGCGTTAACTTTTTCTGTTTGGAGCGGTCACGAAACTCCGGATCCCGTAAGGTCACCTGAACAGTCCAGCATTTTTTCCGGTTCTCCCGCAATCTTCCCGCCACAGTATCAGACAAAAATACCACGCCAGAGCGAAGTTCTTCTAAATGTGTTAAGTTTCTCCGAAACGTCATACTATTTCCCACGGATTTGATTTTCCTTTTCTCGTCAACCAATGCCACTTCACGTGGGTCATCTCCATTTGCAAAGGCATATACGGTTTCCCCTGCTTTTCCTAAAATCCGTTTGATGTATGTTACATCTCCCGCCGCTAACTGTCCGATTGTCTCAATGCCTGCTGCTTTTAGCTTTTCTGCTGCTGAATGCCCGATTGAAATCATGTCCGAAACCGGCAGCGGATAAAGTAATTTTTGAAAATTTTCTTTTGTAATGACTGTTGTTGCATCTGGCTTTTTATAATCGCTTCCCATTTTGGCAAAAATTTTATTGAACGATACCCCAACCGAAATGGAAAGTCCTAATTCTTGTTTCATCCGTGTGCGCAGTGTGTCTGCAATCTCTTTCCCATTGCCAAACAATCCCTGGCTTTGTGTCACATCCAGCCACGACTCGTCAATGCTACACGGCTCCACCCGGTCCGTGTATTGTCGGTAAATATCATTTGCCAATTTAGAATAATATGCATACTTGTCATGATGGGCAGACAACAAAACAAGCCCTGGACATTTTCTTTTCGCCTGCCAAATAGTTTCCGCTGTCTTAATCCCATATTCTTTTGCGATTTCATTTTTTGCCAAAATAATACCCCGGCGGCTGTTTGGGTCACCACAGACAGCATAGGGTTTTTCCTTCAACTCCGGATGTTCCAACCCCTCTACCGAAGCATAAAACCCGTTCATATCGCAATGTAAAATTACACGTTCCACCAGTTATTTCCCTCCCTTTTGGAATGGTACGCGCTTATTCCTTCATATACATATTCATATGATTGCCAATCATGAATAGAAAGGATTGAAAACTTATGCTAGAACAACATTATCCCTTTATACTTGCGCCGCTTCCCTATCCATACAATTTATTGGAACCTTATATTGATACGCAAACCATGCATCTGCACCACGACCACCATATGAAAGCCTACGTGGACAAACTCAATGCCCTTCTCGCAAACTATCCAGCCTATCAAAATTGGACACTGACGCAACTTATCACACAAGCTGGCCGCCTGCCGGCTGCAATACGAGAGGGTGTCCGGGCGAATGCAGGCGGCGTATACAATCACCAATTTTATTTTCAAAACATGACTCCCGCCAGACAGCAACAACCTTCTGCCGAGTTCCAAAAGGCATTAGCGCAATCCTTTGGATCTATTTCTGCATTTCAGTCCGCAATGAATGCCGCCGGCCTAGCGCGTCTTGGCTCTGGGTGGGTATGGCTGATCCGTGACAGATCCAGAGAGCTTAAAATTCTATCAACTGCCAACCAAGATACGCCTCTCGGACAAAACAGAAAGCCACTTCTATGTATTGACGTCTGGGAGCATGCCTATTACTTAAAATATAAATATCAGAGGAACCGATATTTGGAGTATTGGTGGAACATCGCCAACTATGCTTTTGCAGAAGAACGCTGGCGGCAATAGTCCGCCTTTTTTTCTGTGCGCTTTAGTGCTCCCATACCGAAATTGCTACAATTCTTAAACATAATTATCACACTGATTTACACCCATTGATTTTCTATCTGTATATTGTTCACCTAGTCTTGTCCATTGTTCTTATTTTGTTTTCCCATTGGACAGTGTCTCATGCATATTCCGCACACAGAGCCCCGTCCAATTTTTTGAAATTGTTGTTTCATATAGCTAGAACATGCCGGCCTATCTACCAACTCCTGCTTTGGATGTTGTGGGTCAAACGCCCGGCCGCTTATCGCCATCGCTGGACATAGCGCAACACAGGCGCCGCATTCTATACATCCACCACCTGGCTGGCCTTCCTGTTCAAACGGCATATCCGTTAAAACTGTGGCAAGCCGTACTCGCGGCCCAAACTGCTTAGAAAGAAACAGCGCATTTTTACCAATTCCACCTAGCCCGCTCAGCCTTGCCGCCATTTTATGTGAAAATAGTCCTTGGTAGCCATTGATACTTTGCGATGCAGCAACTGGTACATACTGGTATCCCTGTTGTTCAATTAGCAGTCCCGCCTTTAATGCCAACTGGTCTAACAACGTATTGACAGTCCGGTAATGATGAAAATACGCGTGTGTAGGTTTGTCCGTCACAGTATCTACTACTGCATCCGAGAGTTTTACCACAATACTTATTGCATATTCCAGTTTGATAAACTGCTCATATTCCGGTAACCAATCCATTTTTTGAATGTTTTTAATTTTACAGAAGCCTACTTCACTCGCTCCCTGCTGCATTAAAAACTGCCTAATTTGTTGATTATAACCCACCGTTTATCTTCATCTCCTTCTATTTCATACCCAGCGGTAGCGGAATTTTATAAAAAAAGCAGGCTGCGTCTGGCTGACACATCCTGCTTCTCTTTATTCTGCCGTATCATCTGACTTTTGCACAGGCTCTTCCACTTCATTTTCCTGGACAGCAACTACGTCTTCTGTTCCATCGCCCAGATTTAATGTTGTGTAAGACGTGTCAACCGCTTCCGGCTGTGGCGTTCCTTTCAGTGTTACTATTTCTGCTTTGCATTTCATAACATAGTGGCACATTGCCACAATAGCAACCACCAATGCAACACAGGCAATTACAATTAAAACAATTGTTGCGAAATGCTGTGCAACCTCTGCTTTCACGCCCAACACCTGTAAATTATACACCGCCATCTGTTCTGCTTCTGTCAAGTTTCTCCCCCCTCCCGCAATCCCTTTTTCAGGTATCCCGTACTCTCCGCACATTTCGCAACGGCTGCGGAATATAACAGGAGCAAAAGAAACCCGTATTAATTGTATTCTTCTTATTATTATACTATGACCATTCCTTCTTGTCAATCATTTCCTAAAATTTTATTATCCCGTCCGTCATAATCAAAGGGTGCGAGTCATATATATGTACAAATGCCAGTCCGACAAACAGAAAGCGAGGAACCCTCCCTATGCAAGAAATCCTGATTTTTATTTCCATTTTGGTTGCCATTGTCCTATCTGCCTGGCTCTTTACAGGACCACTGCGTTTCGTTTGGAAATTTATTTTAAACAGTGTCCTCGGCGGATTAGCCCTTCTCATTGTCAACTTTATTTGTATTCCATTTGGTATTAATATTGGAATTAACCCCGTTACGTGTTTAACTTGTGGGATTTTAGGCCTTCCCGGTTTTGCACTGCTGCTTATTTTGAAGTATATCTTGTAAAAAGGACCTGTTTCTCTACGGAAACAGATCCTTTTTACATTTATTTACTCTGCGGTTTGTTCTTTTTCTGCCAAGGCCCGGTTATATTGTTCCATAATTTTTTCATGAAAAACCGTTCTCGTTTCCTGATTAATAGGGTGAACAATATCTTTGTATTCCCCATCCGGCATCCGTTTGCTGGGCATTGCGACAAACAAACGGCCTTCATGTTCAACCACTTTAATATCATGAACAGCAAAACATTCATCCAATATAACGGATACAATCGCTTTCATTTTTCCTTCTTCGGATAATTTCCGTATCTTTACTTCTGTTATTTGCAAATCTGTCACCGCCTTATGCTTCTTTTGTCTGACGATAAAAATATTGAATTTTTATCCCTTTTAGCCTGTGCAGATTTACATGCAATATGTCAAGTAGTTTTTTGGTCAATTAACAAGGATTCACTTTCAAATTCAAAACTATGGACTATATGAAATGCTTTAATTAAAATTGTTAATTCCCATTATTTTTTAATATAGTATGGTTTCTTTTTATGGTATATTATGTTTCTCCATTTCAAATTTTTTTTGATCCATTTTTTATAGTGTCCTATTCTACTTCTATATATTTATCCACTTTTGTTCATGCAGAAAGGACGTGTATTATTTTGAGATACACGTCCTTTCAATAAAGAGATATCTATATAAAGGCAATTTGCCGATCACGCAAAGCGCCTAAAACTTTCGTATTTTAAACTGGTTACCTCTTTTTCTGACTCTGTAGACGGTCTAACGCTTCACCGAAACGTTGGAAGTGAACGATTTCACGCTCCCTTAAGTATTTAATCACATTATTGACATCCGGGTCATCGGACAGACGTAAAATATTATCATACGTAGCACGCGCTTTCTGTTCTGCTGCAATTATGTAAAGACAACATGATATTTCTTCTAGTACACTACCAATAAATATAAGAATCTTAAAAGCTCCAATAGATTTCAATTGGCACTTCCTTAGTTATAGGATCTTTCTTTCCAACCATTATGTAATCAATCAGCTTATCAACTAGTTCTCTGTCCAGATGCTCCAACTTTGTGTATTGCTCAATTAACTCTCGTTTATTATTTCCTGACTGTATTTTTCTTTCAATAATATCAAGCTGCTTATTCTTCTCAATCATCAATTTTTCAAGCCTTACTTTTTGTGTTGAAAAGTCTTGAGACAAGTCAACATAATCTCTTTCAGTAAGAATGCCCCTTAACTTATCTAAGTATAATTCACGGATTCCTTTTGAATATTCTGTTATCTTCTTTTGATAGATAGTAATTTCTTCCTCTAGAAATTCTTTTTCTTTTGTCAATTTATTATTAACTTGCACTTTTTGTTCTAATATATTTGTATCAAGAAATTTTGAGGATAGCTTATGAATTTCATAAATTACAACCTTTTCTAATTTGTCTACTGGAATGAAAGAACCAATGCATGAATCTTTTGATATATTACGATTAGAACATTTCAAATAATGTTTATTATGATTTTTGGATGAACACATTGTATAGCCACAATTCATGCATCGAACTTTTCTGGCAAAAAGACCAATTTTTCCAACTATAAAAGGCTTTGCTTTTTGAGCGATTAATGCTTGCACGCTATCCCATAAATCACGATCTATAATTGGCTCGTGTGTCCCTTCAACTCTATACCATTGCTGTTTTGGACGAGGTTTATTCTGTTTTGTCTGAAACGAAATACTTCCATATTTCCCCTGTACCATATTTCCTATGTACATTTCATTTATCAACATGTCTGATATGGCCGTATACTTCCACAAAGTAGAATTCTTTCCTTTAGGTTGTTTATATCTCAATCCTTTAAGGCGTTTGTATTCTGTAGGATTGGGAATTCCTCTGTCATTTAGCATACGTGCAATGGCGGTCTTTCCATATCCTTGCAAAAACAGTGTAAAAACTTCTCTGACAACTTTAGCAGCTTCTTCATCAATGATCAAGTGACCTTTTTTTTCTGGATCTTTTTTATATCCATATAAGGCAAAAGCACCGATATGGTATCCATTACGTCTTCTACTTGTGAGTACTTCTTTTATATTTTCTGATAAATCCTCTAAGTACCATTGGTTTACCAGTCCATTAATTTGTCTTGATTTCTTATTTCCTTTATTTGCAGTATCAGCATTATCAACAATACTAATAAATCGTATCCCCCAAATGGGAAATAGACCATTAATATATTTCTCTACTAACTCTAATTCCCTGGTAAATCTAGATTGTGTCTTACAAAGAATAATATCAAATTTACGTTTTTCTGCATCCTCCAATAATTTTCTAAATTCAGGACGTTTTCTATCAGAACCTGTGTAATTTTCATCACTGTAAATATTATAGACTTCCCACCCTTGGTTTAATGAATATTGAAGTAACATTGCCTTTTGATTTTGTATACTAATGCTATCATCTGTTTCTAAACGTTTAGCCCTATCCTCTTCTGACAACCGACAATAGATTGCAACTTTTAATTTTGATTCTATCATGCTTCGTTCTCCTTATGAAAGTAGACGAAACAAACTATCACTATATCATAAATTAATAATAGTTTGTCTATTTATCATCGCAATTCTTTTCATTATTTTTTCTCTCATGTTGGTTTATCAGCTCTATCCACTTTTTATTATATTCTTTAACAAAAGCCACTTTATCACGATTCTTAAAAATATTTTTGCAGACTATTTTTACATCGGCCAACAAATCCACCTCCTAACATCGTTTCTATAAAGTATGCAAAAATACTTGTACATTATGAAACATTCTATCTAGAAATAATCAAATGGTTTTGGAAAGCTCCTCCAGTATTTCACCATCCGCATTCTTATGGGAAAACCGTCTCATATGAATGTAATACCATTGTAATTTTGGGCATAGCCGTAACTTTTCTAACATTCACTAACACAACGCTGACATGTAGCTCACTCCTTCATCATAGGTCATGGCATTCAGTTTCGTTGGATGTTGAAACAAAGAATATCAAGCGTTCTGGTTATATCCGTTTTTTCTCAACATCTGAAAGCACTTTTTCTATTTAAAAACGCTTCCCTTATTTGGATGCTATTATTTATATTTCCTCTAATTGGCTCAAGACGATCCCGCCATATCCGGCGTACTTATTCTCATTAATTTTTCATCCTTTTCCTATATTCTGATGGTGCAATTCCGTTCCAGTTTCTAAATACATCCCCAAAATAATTGCTACTTGAAAAACCACAGCGTTCTGACACTTCACTTATCGTTAAATTGGAATGCACTAAGAGCCTTTCAGCTGCTTTTATTCTCGTTTGAATCAAATATTCGTGAAACCCAAATCCTGTAAGACGTTTAAACTTTTTTGAAAAATAGGTATTTTCCATATATGCCATTTTAGCTGCGCTGCTAAGCGTAATAACCGAAGAATAATTTTCACTGATATATTTCGCTACATCTTGTATTTTCCCAGCCTCTCTCCCGTTTTCCCTTTGCTTATTTCTACCATGACGCAAGAGAATAATAATAATATAATGAAACAAGTTCTGAAGCATTATATCACTATATTTCTCTTTTCTTGCTATCTCCTGCTTCATTTCCTCCAAAGTATACCGCACTTTTTCAGCCCATTCAGGCGGCAGCTGTATACAACCGGCCTGAATAAAATGATTGAACACATTTATTCCCAATCTATTTTGCATTTCTTTCGCATAAGACTCCGAAAAATATACTACATATCGTTCATATCCCTTACTATTGCGTACAGTGGTCCGATGCAGTGTGTTCCTGGGTATCACAACAACATCTCCCGGTGATACATCATAAATAGTATGTCCTATAAAATATCTTCTTTCTCCTGATAGCAAAAAATATAATTCATAATAGCTATGTGTATGCATTTCTGGCATATCAATAGCTGAATATGCCTTATTTTTTCCTATCTCTATTGTTTCTATAACTTCCGGTACCTGAAACATCGACACATCCCCCTACTTTTTCCTACCATAAAAATCTATTATAAAGATTTTTTATCTCATCCCATACATTAATTGTTTCGTTTATCTGCTTTATTTCAATAATAGATATATTGCTACAAGTATCTCTCGTTAATGGAACGTATCCATTCATTTATTATAGCATACAGCCCCTTAATTTGCAATATTTCTGTAATTTTCACATTAAAAACACAAAATTATCGTAGATACCACATCTATTTTGTACTATACTAATGACAGGAGGATGATTAAAATGATTCGAATAAACGACATATACCCCAAAGTACAGCATACAGAAAAAATTATTCAATTTGGAGAAGGCGGATTTTTGCGTGGCTTTGCAGATTGGATTATCCAACTCACAAACGAAGCTTCCGATTTTAATGCTGGAGTAACAGTCGTACAGCCTATTGAAAATGGACTATGTACACAACTCGAACAACAAAATTGCCTTTACACACACATTGCCCGCGGCATCATTAACGGCCAGCGAGTTTCAGAGACAAAAATAATCGATGCCATAGATAAAACCATTCAGCCCTATCAGGATTTTAACAGCTATCTTGCACTTGCTAAAAATGCTAATTATCGTTTTATTCTATCTAATACTACAGAATCTGGAATTGTTTTTGACGAAAATGACACGCCGGATAGAGCTCCATATGTTACTTTCCCTGCAAAAGTAACATTATTACTCCAAAAACGGTTTTCTTTAGGGCTTGGTGGTTTTATATTTCTTCCATGTGAGCTGATTGACCGGAATGGTGACACATTAAAGAAATACATTTTGAAATATGCCCGGCAATGGGAATTGGGGGAAAACTTTATTCATTGGTTGGAAACAGAAAACATCTTTTGTAATACATTAGTTGATAGAATTGTAACCGGATATCCCAAAGATGAACCATATACACTGGAATATGAAGACCATATGCTTAATACCAGCGAACTGTTTCATCTATGGGTCATTGAAGGCCCACCAGAACTTGCAATAGAATTTCCCTTTCAACAATCAAATGCCAATATAATATGTACAGATAACCTTGAACCATATCGCACACGTAAAGTACGTATTTTAAATGGCGCACACACTGCAATGATACCATATGCTATGCTTGAAGGCATTGAGACAGTTCGCGATTGTATGCAAAACGAAACTATGTATTCTTTTGCAAAACGCTGTGTATATGACGAAATTATTCCTACACTTGACCTTCCTAAAGCGGAATTAATAGACTATGCCGACAGCGTTTTTGAACGTTTCAAAAATCCATATATCCGTCATTATTGTGCATCTATCTCACTCAATTCCGTTAGTAAATTCAAAGTGCGAGTTCTACCTTCTATTTTGGAATATATCAAGCGGAAGAAGCAATTCCCCCCCAACCTGATGTTATCTTTTGCTAAACTAATTCAGTTTTATCAATCTGCCCTACCAAATGATAATGCTGATGTTATTCATCGAATGCAAAATCCAGATTTAAAAACTGTTTTGGCAGACCAAACCCTCTGGGAAATGGATCTATCCTCATGGGAAGAAGAGATTGCTAGGAGGCTGACAAAACTATGATAATACATCCCAAAGATAATGTAGAAGTGAATCTTAACGATGGCCATAAATATGCTCTTTGTGATATAGCTAAGGGCGAATATATTATAAAATTTGGTAATCCTATCGGTCATGCAATATGCGCAATCCAAAAGGGAGAACATGTACATACACATAATATGAGAACCAATCTCAGTGGTAACATATCTTACAAATATCAGCCAAAGCCCTCTCATTTAACAAAATTACATACATCACGTGTCTTTCAGGGCTATCTACGCGAAAATGGTGATGTCGGAATACGAAATGATGTATGGATTATCAATACAGTAGGCTGCGTTAATAAAGTCGCAGAACACCTCTCCGCTCTAACTGGTGCTAAGTGTTTTTCACATCCTTTCGGATGTTCACAACTAGGCAACGATATGAAATTGACACAATACATTCTCCGCGGATTGGTCAACCACCCCAACGCCGGTGGTATTTTAGTGCTTGGACTGGGA
>CALLNG010000407.1 GCA_938005345.1 uncultured Clostridia bacterium | reverse complement strand
TGATAATCATCCCCGACCAGCTGAGGGCGGATTATCTATCCTGTTATGGCCATCCTACAGTTGCAACGCAGCACCTTGATGCACTGGCAAAAGAAAGTTTGCAGCTCAACCAGTGCTACTGCGCTGCGCCGCTGTGTGGGCCCAGCCGTATCAGCCTGGTAACCAGCACCTATGTGGGCGAACATAACCAACGCAATTACGGCGGTACCATATCGCCTGACGTGCCCAATTTGGTGGGCGTGTTAAAATGCAATGGATACCGTACGGGGATGTTTGGCAAAAACCATATGTTTACCGAAAGCCGCCTGGATGAAATGTGGGACGAAATGGACAACATTTGCCTGGGAAATTATGACGGGCACCCCGACTATACGCATTCGTTTACCGCGTTTACATTAGAAAAGAACCATCCTTACGATATTACGGGCCGGCTGACAGACGAAACCATTGCGTTCATGCAGTCCACGGAGCAGCCATTTTTGGCCTGGGTCAACTACCAGGATCCCCACCCGGCCTATTGCTGCCCGCCGCCGTACGATACGCTTTTTTCGCCGGACGACATTGTGCTGCCGCCGGAATGGCGCCTGCGAGGAGGAGGGGAACCCATCCGTAATGAAGTGTGGCGCAAGCATTCAGAAATGGATTTGTGCAGCGATGATGAGATGAAACGCGCCATTGCCTTTTATATGGGCAAAGTGCGCTACGTGGACGATTGCGTGGGCCGTATGATGGCATATTTGAAAGAATCCGGCAAAGACCAAACCACCATTGTGCTCTTTTTGTCCGACCACGGGGAGCTACTGGGATACCGCGGCATGACGCATAAACTGCCCGCTTTTTATGATTGCCTGACGCGTATCCCCGTACTGCTGCGCGCGCCGCAAAAAGCCTGGGCGGGCAAACGGTGGGATGCACTGGTTGAAGAGGTGGATTTGGTGCCGGCACTGCTAGATTTGCTGGAAATCGGCAAACCCAATACCATGGTGGGCCGCTCGTTTGTGAGTGCGGTGGACCGGGGAGACGCCGCTTTCCGGGACAGTGTCCTGGTGGAAGCGGGGTGCGGCGCACCCACCTGCGCCGCGCCGATACCGGGCCACACGATCAAAGCGCCGTCTTCCCCCACCCATTTTGGGCCGGGGGCCATGGTGCGCCAAGGCCGGTATAAACTTTCCGTTTATGCTGATGATAACGGCGAACTTTACGATATCGAGCAGGATCCGCTGGAAGCGGAGAACTTATTTGGCAAGCCGGAGTACCAGCAGGTACAGCAAAAGCTGACCATGCTGATGCTGCAACGGGAACTGGGCGTCAAAGTCCGGGACGTGCCCTATGACCCGTGGGACAAAACCTGGTACGCCAAAGATGTACGTTGCTGCCCGCTGGAATAAGGCAGAAAAAAACAGCCTTGCAGTGCAATATTACTGCACTGCAAGGCTGTTTTTGTTTCAACTTAAAAATGGGGTATCGTTATTGATTAGCCGAATCGTCTGACTCAAGCAAATCAACCGGCAGATCAATCGGCCCGAATTTTCTTTCAAATTGCGCAATATATTGTTTTAAAATAAACTCCATTTCTTTGTTTGCGGAGCGGCTATGTACCTTAGCGGTAAACTTCACCTTATACAATAAATCGTCCGGTACTCTTAAAGAAAAAGGTACATAATAATTGCCATACATAAAACATGCAACTCCCTTCACAATGATGTCAAAATGATTGTATCACATTTCCCTTCAATGTTCAGAATGCAATTTACTATCAGAATGCATTCAAAATGGAATGAGAATGGCGCAAATCCGCATAAAATGAGGGAAAATCCGATGTCGAATTTAAAATCTTATCCTTTCATCCGGACAGGAATTTGTGGACAAGTGTCAAATTTTATGATATACTGGAAAAGGGAAAACCGTGGCAGGAGGAACCGTTTTTTTATGGGCGGCAGTGAGGCACATGGTGACAAAAATGAGGAGGGATGCAGCATGATACATGTGGAAGGAAACATGCCGGATTTCATCGAAAGCATTGGCGGGACACTGGAAACAACGGCAGAGCAATATAAACTGGGGACACAAAGCGTAAAATGGACGTACCAGGATGGTGCAAGTGTACACATACATGCGCCTGTGGGATATGCCAAAATTGCGGAGAACACGCCGCTGCGGTATGCCTGCAGCGTTTATTTATATGGGACGGGCGGCGATGGCTGGCTCAATGTGATGTTTTGCAAGGAGGGCCAGGTGTGCTGCTCGTTTGACATTCAGCTTGGGTTTTGGGGCTGGCGCAGCGTGAGCGCGGGCTTTGACCGCGACATGCAGGGCCAGCCGGAATTTGGCATGGACGAAATTGTGGTGGAAGCGCACGGCGGCGAGGGCGTGTTGCTGGCCAGCGAGCTGGTCACGTCGCATCGTATGGACTACCGGACGGTTATGGCGAGCGCCCAGACGCCGCATATCGGCGCTCTCCTAGCACCGTTAACAGAGGACTGGACGCTAAAGCCGCATCGGCGCATTGATGTGCCCTGTGATGAGGACAGCGACCGGGTGATGCAGTCCATGGCGCATTATGTAGCGGAGGAATTTCCCGTTAGCATGGCGCAGCGCAGCCAGCTTTTGGAGCGGGTGGAAGCGCTAAACATCCAGCAGGGGCCGCTGGGGCTCACAGGCAAACGCATTGAATATGGCGGGCAGCGTGTTTTGGTGGGCGCGCGGACTGGGTCGCGCGACTATATGGAACTGCAAGACGTGTGCCTGTTGCTGCGGGATTTGGCTGTAAGCCACCAGGCGCAGCCCGCACAGGAGCTGGCGGATGCGTATTTGCAGGTGTTGCAGTTTTTGATGGAGCAGGGGTTTGCGCAGGGCAGCACTATGGGCACCCACGCCGGTATCGGCCCGGCGCTGCAACCGCTGTACCAGTCCGTCTTTTTGATGCACAGCGAAATTCGCAAATCCGGCTGTGCGGGAGATTTGCTGGATGCCATGCGATGGTTTTTACATATGGGCAGCCGTGGTTTTTTGGCAGGCCAGCCATGCAGCCGCGCCACTGTGCAAGACCTGTGCGAGTGTGCACAGGGCATGCTGGCGGCGGTGTTGTTGCTCAAGGACCCAATCATGCGGGCAGAATGGTTGTTGGCCTACCGGAGCTGGCTGTCCAACGCCTTTGCGCGCACACAGGGCGCAGAGGATTTGCTCAAGGAGGACGGCTGCCTGTTTTACCAGGGGCGGCACAATATCAGTGCCGGGCTTCGGGCCATGAACTATGTCACGCCTATTGCCTACGCCCTGTCCGGCACGGTATTTGACTTGCCGGAAAAGGCGTGGGATAACATGAAATTTGCACTGTTGAATTTGCGGTTTCAGTGCAACACGCTGGACATTCCGCTGTGCTTGACGGAGCAGCTGCCGCTGGGCAATGAAAAGCTGGATTCTGTGCCGTTCCAGTATTTTGCGCTCAGCGCTTTGGCGCGCCGGGAGGAACAAATGGTGCGCGTCTATTTGCGTCTGCTGGACAGGCCGCAAAACCAAATGGACTATATTCTATCTGCGTTTGCGCGCGCAGAAAACACCCCGCAGGGCAACCGTTCCTATCCCTATGCCTGCACCAATGTGCACCGGTGCGGGGATTGGGAATTGGTGGTTAGAGGATTTTATGGCAGCCAGGCAGCAGAAAGCGTATTTCAGCAGCAGTTGCCCTTCGGGCTGGACAGCGCATATTGCGTGATGGAACTGCTGCACAAGGAAGGCTTGCAGCGGAGCGGGTATGCAGCCAATGGGTTTGATTGGAACCATTTCCCGGGCGCAACCAATGTGGTGCTGCCCGCCGGTCAGCAGCAAGAAGCCGTGCCGGAGCAGGATACGGAACCCAATGCCGCTATCGGACAGGATGTCCAGAGGGCGGACAATGGACGTGGTGCTGCGATCGCGGGCTGCGTGTCCATGGAAGAGGGCGGCCTATTTGCCATGACGCTGTCAGGCGGCGGGCAGGCGGTGGCAATGCGGGGTCAAAAGACGGTTTTTATCGTGGGCAGCTTTTTGCTTTGCATGGGTAGTGGGCTGACCAATGACAGTCTGCTGGAAACAGAGACCACGCTGTACCAAAACGCTATTTTGACCGGCGATATGCCGCCGCAAATCAGCGGGCGCATGATAACGGGTAATATTATAACGGACGGCGACGAGGTGCTGGAGGACAACCGCGGACACCGGTATTACCTGCCGGGCGGCACGCACGTGCGGCTGCGCAGTGGGCTGCAGCACGCCGTGTCTTTTGGAGAGCAGCAGGAGGATACGGAAGGGCAGTTTGCCATCGGCAGCATTGTGCACGGGACCCAGCCGCAGCAGGCGTCTTATGTCTATGGAATGGGGATTGGCGGCGCGGCAGCGCTGCCCTATGAAGTGGTTCAGCAGGACGGACAAGCCCATGCGGCCCGGATTGCAGGACTGCTTTGTGTCGCACTGTTTGCACCGGGCAAGGTAGCCGGCGTGCAGGCAGACGCGCCGGTGCTGCTGATGCTGCGGCATACGGATGACGGCGTGCGGCTGGCGCTGGCCCGTCCGGAGACGCCGCTGCCAGACAGCGAGCGGAACGTTACAGTACGTATTGGGGGCAGCTATGGATTCACAGAGGATATGCAGGAACAGTTTGAAACCGCGGCAGTCAAAGTGCAGGGAGGACAAACGGTAATTTCCCTTCCCATGAAAAGCGGCGCGGGATATCTGTTGGATTTGGTGAGCCTGGAGTCATGAGCAGGGATCAGACCAGCGGCCTTTCCCCGCGTAAACAGGGCAATATGCATAAGCAGGATCGTGCGCCGGGCGCGGGCAAAGTGCTTCGGGACGCTGGCTCCGTCATTTGCCTGAACCGTGACAGCAATCTGATGAAGCTGGTGGGCGTTCTCGCCATGACCTGCGACCACGTGGGCAAAAAACTGCTGCCGGATTTGCTTGCGCTGCAACTCATCGGGCGCATTGCGTTTCCGCTGTTTGCCTGCTGCGTGGTACTGGGGGTTTTATATACACGGGATGTGCGGCGCTACGCGATGCGCCTTGCCCTGGCGGCGTTGGTGTCCCAGCCGTTTTACGTGCTCATGGGCTACCCCGCGCCGGCGGCGTTTTGGGAAAACCTGTGGCGGGGAAACGTGTTGTTCACCCTATTACTGGGGCTGTGCGCTGTCTGGGGCTTGCACACCCGGCGGTGGTGGCTTTCTGCTGCCACAATGCTGCTGGCGGGGCTGCTGCCTGTGGATTATGGCTGGCAGGGCGTACTGCTGATGATGGTGCTGTATG
This sequence comes from uncultured Clostridia bacterium, assembly GCA_938005345.1. Lineage (GTDB taxonomy): Bacteria > Bacillota > Clostridia > RUG12999 > RUG12999 > JAAWTG01. Next base: position 10,595 of record CALLNG010000407.1, on the reverse strand, counting down.
GCTTCCGGGAAAACCGCGCTGCGGGTGTATTGGCGGCGCTGGTGCTGCTGGGCGCCGGTTTTTGGGAAGGCGGCCCGCAGATGCGCCTGGGCCCGCTTACGCTGGGTATCCAGGGTTTTTCCCTGCTGGCGCTGCCCTTGTTGTTTGCCAGTACGCACAGCGGCCTGCGCCTGCCGCGTTGGTTTTTTTATGCCTATTACCCGGCGCATATGGCGGCAATTTGGCTGCTGCGCTTAGCGCTGCGGCGGTGACGGCCACACCTTGCCGCGGCGCGGGTGTAAGACTAATCTGTCAAAAATAGAACTATAAAGGGATAATTCGCCTTGCCAGTTTGACTTTCGTTTGCCAGAAAATAACAAAATTAAAAACGCTGTTATACTCATAAAATGAGTTATATTGGCGGCAATTCTATTATAGGAATGTTTTTTTGGTTTGTCAATAGAAGATGCATTATTTAAAAAGCAGAATAGAACTAAAAAGGGAAGTAAAAGGAAGAGAAAAACCGCTAGGCATGAAAAAGTTATGCCCAGCGGCTTTTTTTGAGACGGTCAGTGGAACGGGGGTTCAAAGGGGCAGCGCCCATTGCTATCGAAACGTTTCGGACCCGGACATGTACCGGGTCTGAAACACCGATCAAAGCGGGAAATTTGCCCGTAGGGAGAATTTAGCGTGAGCGCACTTCCCTGTTTTAGGGTAGCCCACGAGAGGGACATGAGTCCCCTTCGTGACAGTACGCGTCCTCTTCGTGAATTTCCCACACGGTCATTGACAGGCGGCGCATTCTGTAGTATCATAACATACAGAGAAACATCTGTGCAAAAAAAGGAATTTTCTGCATGGAAAATGGCAAATTGCCATACAATGACAACAGGAAGCAGCGTGCGGGGTGCACCCCGCCGGGAGAGGAGCCAACAACATGCATCAATATAACCAGCTCAGAGACCAGTATCCGGTGTTTCGCTATTTGGGATACCACGTGCAGGAAACACAGGATACCTATGAAATTACCTACGATTTTGATATACCCACGCTGGCGGAGTTTCATCCGCACTGGACGCTGGGCAAATGCGCGGCGAACCCCATCTCCGCGCGTGACGCCGTGCTGCAAAACCTGGTGTTTCAACTGGGCATGGTGGAGCTGGTGAGCTATTGGAAAATCACATGCAGCCCGCAGGTGCAGGTGGCGGCGGGCGCACTGTCGCTGCAGCAGGTGCAGTGGTGGAAAAACCTCTACTATGGCGGCCTGGGCGAATTTTTCTATGTCAACGGGATTCAGAGCGACCCGGAAACCTTTATGCACATCACGGCAACCGGTTCCGCCCTGACATTGCCGGATGCTCCACAGGGCAGGCTGCTGGGGACACTGGTGCCCATCGGCGGCGGAAAGGATTCCGCCGTGTCGCTGGAGGTGCTGCGCCCCGACCGGACGCAAAATTATTGCTACATCATCAACCCCCGCGGTGCGACGCTGGAAACGGCTGAAGCGGCGGGCTACGGGCCGGAACGTGTCATCACGGTCCGCCGGACGCTGGACGCGCGTATGCTGGAACTCAACCGCCAGGGCTTTCTCAACGGGCATACACCGTTTTCCGCCATTGTGGCGTTTTCCTCGGTACTCACCGCCTATGTACACCGGTTCCGCTATGTGGCGCTGTCCAACGAATCCAGCGCCAATGAAAGTACTGTTGCGGGAAGCAACGTCAACCACCAGTATTCCAAGAGCTTTGCGTTTGAACAGGATTTCCAACGCTATGAACAGCAGTGGCTGCGCACAGGCGTATCCTATTTCAGCCTGCTGCGCCCGCTGAGCGAATACCAAATTGCGGGCCTGTTTGCCCGCAGCCCGCGCTATTTTCATGTGTTCAAAAGCTGTAACGCGGGCAGCAAACAAAACATCTGGTGTGCGCACTGCTCCAAATGCCTGTTTGTTTACATCATTCTTTCGCCATTTTTGCGCCAGCAGCAGCTGGTGGACATTTTTGGCGCAAACCTGCTGAAGGATACCTCTCTACAGGAAACGTTTGACAAACTGACGGGTGCGCTGCCGGAAAAACCGTTTGAATGCGTTGGAAGCCGGGAAGAGATCAATTTTGCCCTGTGTGAAACGGTACGTGCCATGCAGCGGGAAGGGAATCCGCTGCCCGCACTGCTGGAGCGGTATCGGCAAAGCGCACTGTATGCTCGTTACCAGGAGCGGCAAAACCCTTTCCCTACGTACTACGATGGGCAAAACCTGCTGCCGCCGCATTTTGAGACGCTGCTTAAGGCGGCTTGCAAATCCATGGAGCAGGAGGGGAACGCGCCGTGCTAGAACAAATACGCCAGTGTATCAAAGGGAAAAAAGTATTGATTTTGGGTTTTGGCAAAGAGGGACGCTCCACCTATGCCTATTTACAAAAAGCGGGCGGCTACCGCGCGCTGGGCGTAGCGGACCAAAACCCGGTGCAGGTGGACCGCCCGGATGTGGAGTGTGTCACCGGGCCGGGGTACCAGGAGGCCGCCGCACGCTATGACATTGTGTTCAAAAGCCCCGGTATTGTGCTAAAGCACCAGGATCCCGCCACCCTGGCCAAGCTCACCTCCCAGACGGACCAGTTTTTGCGCCGCTTTGGCGGACAGACTGTCGGTATCACGGGCACCAAGGGCAAAAGCACCACCGCCTCGCTGCTATACCATATTTTGCGGCAAACGTCACCCGACTGTATGCTGATTGGCAACATCGGCGTGCCGGCGCTGGACATGGCGGACCAGGTGGGGCCGCACACGCAGGTGGTGTATGAACTGTCCTGCCATCAGCTGGAATATGCCGCGTATTCGCCGCATATTGCCGTGCTGCTCAACGTGTTTCCGGAGCATTTAGACCATTACGGCACCTATGAACGCTATGTGGCAGCCAAAGAGCAAATCTACCGCCACCAGCAGGAGGGAGATTTGCTGGTATGCGGGGCGCAGTGCCTGCCCGCGCCGGGAACGTGCCGGGCGCGCCTATGCAGTGTATCCATGGATGGAGAGCAGGCGGACGTGATGGTAACGGACCGGCATACCATCCGCCTGGCGCAGCGCACACTGGACTTTTCTGGGGGCCTGCCCCACTTGATTGGCAAACACAATTTGTATAACGTAGGCGTAGCATATGCTGTATCACAGGCGCTGGGCGTGCCAGAGGACGCATTTTACCAGGCCGTGCAATCCTACCGCCCCCTGCCGCACCGGCTGGAGTATTTAGGCGAGGTCAGCGGCGTGCGCTATTATGACGATTCCATTTCCACCATCCCGGAAACCGCCATGCAGGCGCTGGAATCGCTACAGGACGTGGGCACGCTGATTTTGGGCGGCATGGATCGCGGCATTTCCTACCAGCCGCTGCTGGATTTTTTGGCGGGCTATGACTTGGACAACCTGGTGTTTTTGCCGCAGACCGGGCACGACATGTACCAAACCATTCAGCGGGAGCGGGCTGCAGCGTTTGCGGACAAAACGCTACAGTGCGCCGCGGATTTGCGCGAAGCGGTGGACATCGCCAAACGGCTGACCGCGCCGGGCAAGATTTGCCTGCTGTCGCCCGCAGCAGCCAGTTACGGATTTTTCAAAAATTTTGAAGAGCGCGGCGACTATTTCCGCCGCTATGTCATGGAACCGGACGGGGCGCAATGACGCGCGGACAAACGCATTCGTATGGAAAAAAGGAGACGGCGCTATGAAACGTATCATCAAATGGGTTGCATTTGCAGCGGCGGTGTGCCTCGTGTTGCTGTGCCTGGGCTTTGCTGCACTGTGGGGCGCGAACGCCTACGTGGAGCAAGTCGGACGGGCCTATGTTACACCGTTGGAGCAGGCGCAGCAAGCGGATGCGGTGATTGTGCTGGGCGCCGCGGTATACCAGGGACAACCCTCCCCCACGCTGGCGCGCCGGCTGGACAAGGGCCTGGAGGTGTACCAGGCGGGTATTGCGCCTAAAATCATCGTGTCGGGCGACAATGGCACCCAGCACTACAACGAGGTAGAGGCCATGCGCGCCTATTTGATGGAGCGCGGCGTGCCCGCGGAGGATATTTTCATGGACCATGCCGGGTTTAATACCTATGACAGCATGGTGCGCGCCAAAGAGGTGTTTCAGGTGCAGCGCGCCGTGGTGGTGACACAGTACCAGCATTTGCTGCGCAGCTTGTATATTGCCAGCCGCGTGGGGCTGGGCGCCCAGGGCGTGGACGCGGGCAGCTACAACGAAACTGAAATGCGCCAGCAGTTTGTGCGGGAGGCGCTGGCGCGGGTCAAAGCGGTGTGGCAGTGTGAAGTGACAAAGCCGCAGCCCAAATATTTGGGCGAGCCCATTCCGGTCAGCGGCAGCGGCCTGGCGACGGAATAACCAAATGGGACGTAAAAACGGACGGCGTAGAAGGCGCCGCCCGTTTTTGATTGTATATCTGCCTGCCTCTCGTTTGGGGGAAGGCCGCGCCCGCTCCGGCGGCTGTTGCTGCCGCGCGAGGTTAGTCTATTTCTCACTCTTTGAAACCCTTTGCCAATGGGATGAGACAGAGTAAAAGAACGATTCCGGCAAGGCCAATGGCAACACCCAGGATCAAATGGTTCCAGACCATGCTCAAGCACATGCCCACGCCAAATGCCAGTGCGCCAGCAATTCCGGCAATGCCTGTTAAAATGGCTTTACCAGAAATGTGCACGGGCGACTTGTGCTCCAGCTTTCTCCAGATAAATAGAGTCACCAGCGCAAGCAGCAGGCCGGCGCAGCCCAGCACAATGCCCGGCACAAATACGTCCCATTCCGGGATAAGTGCCATACATAGTCCCAGCGCGAACAACGTACCGCTGATGGTTCCCAATATCATAGCGGCAAAACTGCTTTTTTTCATAGTTAGCACCTCCTCCATTTTCATTCAACCAACGGTTGTCGTTTTGGTCTGCATATAGTATAATATAGGAAAAAGCCCAAAACAATCATCAATTTACCGAAAAGTGTTGGAATAAAGGAGGTTTTGCATGAATACGCCGGACAATAAACGAAAAAAAGCGTCGATTGCGCGCATGGAGAAGGTCTTTCTGGACATGCTGAAAACCAAAGAGTTGAGTAAAATCAGCGTTTCGGACCTTTGCAAACAGGCGGGATTGAACCGCTCCACATTCTATGCCAACTATACTGATATTTACGATTTAGCAGATTCTATCCGGGACAAGCTGGAAAACAATTTATCCCGTCTGTACCAGCGTGAAATCACACAGAGGTTTAACAGCCACGATTATTTGAAACTATTCCGCCATATTAAGGAGAACCAGCTATTTTACCAGACATATTTTAAATTGGGCTATGACCACAACTATCAAATTGTCACCTATGACAGCAACCTGGCGAAGCGACATTTTCAAAACCGTTTTGTGCAATACCATATGGAATTTTTCAAAGGAGGAATCACTCAAATTATTCAACTATGGCTGCAAAATGGTTGCCGGGAAAGCCCGGAAGATATGTTTGAAATCATACAAAGCGAATATCAGGGGCGGGAACAGTTTTGTTGTGCAAATGAACAAGCCTAACACTGCGTGAAACAGAAAAAACAAGACGCCCTCCGGCAGCTGGCGTGCTGCCGGAGGGCGTCTTGTGTGTATATTGGGCATGAACCGCGGCGGAGGGGGTGTGGCGCGCAGGGGGGTGCAGCGCCGGGGCCGCCGCGGGAGCCGTCAAAAAGTAAAGGTGATACCGTCAGACAAAAGGAGCTGTTCGCGCTCCTGCAATTTTTGCAAATCCCGTGAGACCATGGGCAGTTTGCGCCGCATGCTGTCGCTGATGAGCTGCTGTTCTTCCCAAGTGAGAATTGCCGGCGGCACGCGGGGCGTGTCCGTGTCCAGCCAAAACTCTTCCAGCACCAGGTGCAGCTGTTGCGGCGTTACTGTGTGCAGCGCCAAAAACTGCACTATTTCCTCCGCCTCCTCCTGGTCTGGGGTGAGGCACAGGGCATAGCTGCGCTGAATCGTGCGGCTGGACGGCGTTGACTGCTGGATTTCCACGCCGTATTCCGTCATAGAAATACTGGTCGCGCTGCGGCTTGTGTTTGCTGTCATATAGTAAGATAGCGCCAGGGACGCCTGGTGCAGCTGCACGGTTTCTATCAAAATTAACTCTTCCGGCATTTGGGCAAATTCCGGTTTCGCTTGGTAGGATTGCATCAATGTAACTCCCTTTCTTGCTGTTATCTTGTGTAAAGATTGGACAAATCCCACAACATCTTGTGTGTTTTCCATAAATTATTATAGCGCACCATATGCCGGAATGCAAGAAAAAGCGCTCGTGAAATTCCGCCCCCTTCCGTGCGCTTTCGACAGGAGTTTTTGGCGAAAAAAGGGGAAACCGGGTAAATGGGCTGCCAAAGGTTTCCTGCAATGGAAAAAGTTCAGGTTTGACGGGGGCGTGTGCGGCGTGATACAATAAAAACAAAAGAGAAACATCCGGCTGCATTGCGGGAGAAAAGAAAGGAAGGAAATGGGATGAAAGGAAGCTGGAAACGCACATTTTACCGGGATATACTGCGGTTTGGCACATGGTTTGCCTGTTTTTTGCTGGCAATGGGGCCGGTGGCAGACGGCCTGCCGCTGCTGTCGGAAAACCATGCGCTAGTGAAATATTTCTTGCCGCTGGCTTGGCTGGTGTTTTTGGAATGTTTAGCGGCTTCCGGCGTGTTTTATGCCAAATGGACCCGCCCGCTGGACAACGGCGGCGGGCAGCAGCAGTAGTGCGCCTGGGCTGGCGCAGAATTGCCGCAATTTCCCGGGCAATGGGCAGCAAAATGCGGGCATAAAAAAACTTCTCCAAATGGTTGGAGAAGTTTTTTTATGGGACTACTTATTTCTTTTGAAAGGATTTGCAGTCGGTGCACTGATCCATGGTTGGATTCATTTCATGTGTTCCGATTAAAATACTGTCCAAGGAACAGTAATTTTCCTGCTGGCAGTGGTGTTTGCACTGCTGTACCGTACATTGAATACTTTTGTTTGCCTGACAATTCATAGTATGATTCCTCCTTGACTTAAAGTCAAACATAGTATGCGGTACATTTTTAGAATTTATACAAAAAAAATTAGAGAAAATTTAAGAAATTTCTCTATTAAATTTAACATTTGTATGATACAATGGGAATATGGAAGACAATATCTATTTGGTTGGGGGATGAAATGGAGAAGGAAAGGGGACAGGCAGGATGAAGATTTTAATTTTGAGCGGAAAATTTGGCATGGGGCACCTATCGGCTGCCACGGCGCTGCGGGCGCAGATGTTGGCAAAATTTCCCGATGCGCAGGTGCAGCTATGCGATATCGTGGAGCAGCTCATGCCGCAGCGCAGCGGCGCGCTGTACCAGGCGTTCGGCGCGATGGTGCGCCACGCAAAATTTTTATATAATGCCTACTACACCTGCAACGACAAATTGCCGCAAACATGTAAAAGCGCGGTGGTGCGTCTGTTTTTGCGGCCCTTTCACCAGCTGGTGCAGGCTTGCTGTCCAGACGTGATTCTATCTGCGCTGCCCTTTGGCGCGCAGCTTACTTCCCTGTACAAACAGGTGTATGGCGCGCAGATGTGTGCCGTGACCTGTATCACGGACGTGAGCGCGCACAGCGAATGGATTGCGCCCCATACGGATTTATATCTGGTGCCGGCGGCGGAGGTAAAATGGGCGCTGATGCGTAAAAAAATTCCCTCTGATAAAATTCAAGTCAGCGGCATTCCGGTGGGCGCCCGGTTTCGCACCGCCTGTCCGCACGCGCCGCGCGCGGACAAGCACCTGCTGGTCAGCGGCGGGGGACTGTGCTTGCTGCCGCAAAAGGGAACCGCCTTTTATGAAACGCTCAGCCATGCGCCGCACGTGTCGGTCACGGTGCTGACGGGAACCAACCGCGCGCTGTATGACACGCTGCAGGGACGGTGGGCCAACATTCACCCTGTGGGCTTTACCAACCGGGTGGACGTTTATATGCACGATGCGGATTTGCTGCTCTCTAAGCCGGGCGGGATTACACTGTTTGAAAGCATGTATGCGGGCGTGCCCATGTTGGTGTGTCACCCGGAGCTGGGGCAGGAAAAGAAAAACGCGCGGTTCATTGAGCGGCACGGAATCGGACGGGTGCTGTGGCGGCGCCCGGCGGATTTGGCGGGCATAACCCTGGCGCTTCTGGAGGACAGCGCGCAGCTGGAGCGTATGCGCCGCAACATCACGGCGGTGCGGGGCGGCCTGCACGCAGATGTGACGGCAGCGATTGCCCGGCAACTGCAAGTGAGGGAGATGGCACAATGAAAAAGCGGTTGAAACAATATATCGTAAGCGGTGCGGTGCTGGCGGCGCTGGCGGGCGTGACGCTGTACTACCTGCTGCGCGGCGGCGGACTGGCCCAGCTTGGACAGGCCATGCAGCGGGCCAATTACTGGTTTTTGGCCTTGGGACTGGCAGCCATGCTGGGGTTTGTGGCGTGCGAAGCGGTCAACACGCGCCTGGTGATGCGCCCGCTAGGCGGGAAACTGCCCTTTCGGCACTGCATGGGTTATGCATTTGCGGGCTTTTATTTCAGTTCCATTACGCCGTCCGCGTCAGGCGGGCAGCCCGTGCAGGTCATGCTGATGACGAAAAACAAGGTGCCCGTGGCGCATAGCGCCCTGTGCTACCTGATGCTGGGCGCGGTGTACCAAACGGGTATGCTGCTGTATGCCGGAGCGGCGCTGCTGCTGCGCTGGCAGTTGCTGGGCGCGGCAAAAGGCTATGTGTTGCTGCTGTTTTGCCTGGGCGGTTCGTTTAATTTGCTGCTGGTGACGCTGATTGTGGTGGCGGTGTTTTGGCAGCCAGCGGCGGAAAAATTGGTGCTGGGCGCGATTGCGCTGTTGGAAAAATGCCGCGTGGTACGCCATGGGGACAAGCTGCGGGACGCGGCGCGGCGGCAACTGGAAGGATACCGGCAGGGCGCGGCCCTGCTGCGGCGGAGACCCGGCCTGGCGCTGGCCATGCTGCTGATTACCCTGTTGCAGCTCACGTGCATGTACTGTGTGCCTGCGTTTGTCTATGCGGCGCTGGGGCTGCCCGGCGCGGGCGCGTTGGATTTGATTGCCGTGCAGGCTGTGCTGGCGGTAGCGGTTTCCTCGCTGCCTCTTCCCGGCGCGGCGGGTGCAAATGAAAGCGTGTTTTTGCAGCTGTCCACGGGGATTTTCACTTCCGCGTTTGCCCAGACGGGCGTGCTGCTCAGCCGCGGCATCAGTTTTTACGCCATGCTGCTAGTCAGCGGCGTGGCCACGGCGGTATTTTCCCTGCGCCGCCGTATTGACAAATTGCCAAAAGTGGGATATAATAGAAGAGAAAAAAATTTGATATAGGATTTGTAGGGGGACTCTGCGGAGTTGAGAAGGTTAAAACCTGACCCTTTGAACCTGATTCAGATACCGGGGCGGTAAGCCCGCGGAATGCTGACGTAGGGAATCAAGCCTGTTTCTTTGCACAAAAAAGCAAGCCGGTTCCGTACAGGAGCCGGCTTTTTTTGAAACTGCCGCGCTCCGGTGCGGCACGGGAAGGAGAGGGAAAACGTTGATTCATACAGCATTGACCATTGCAGGCAGCGACTGCAGCGGCGGCGCGGGCGTCCAGGCGGACATTAAGACCATGTCCGCGCTCGGCGTCTACGCCATGAGCGTCATCACGGCTGTGACGGCACAAAACACGCTGGGCGTAGCAGCTGTGGAAGACATTTCGCCGGAGGTGATTCAGGCGCAAATGGATGCGGTGTTCGGCGATATTCCGCCGGACGCGGTGAAAATCGGGATGGTGTCCCGCAAAGAGAGCATTGCCGCCATTGCGGACAAACTGGCGCAGTACCAGCCGCAAAATGTGGTGCTGGATCCAGTGATGGTATCCAAAAGTGGTTGCCATTTGCTGCAGCCGGACGCGGTACAAACACTGATCAAGCGGCTGCTGCCGCTGAGCCGGCTGGTGACGCCCAATATTCCGGAAGCGGAGGTGCTCACGGGCGGGGCCGTGACTGCGGAAAACTGGGAGGACGCGGCGCGCGCCATTTACCAGATGGGCCCGGATTTGGTGCTGATCAAAGGCGGGCACCTAAAAGGAGAGGCAGCGGACTTGCTCTATGACGGCAGTTCGTTTGAGGTGTTTCCCGCCGCGCGCATTGATACGCGGCACACCCATGGCACGGGCTGTACGCTGTCGTCCGCTATTGCGGCCTGCCTGGCAAAGGGCGCCGCGCCGCGGGACGCAGTGCGGAAGGCGAAGGACTACATCACTGGCGCGATCGCGCGCGGTATCCCGCTGGGTCACGGCGTGGGCCCGGTGCACCATTTTTACCGTCTATGGCAGGAGGAATCCCCTGCTGCCGGTCAACAGAAAGGATGAGTTAAATGGATATGATGGAAACAATGGAGAAGGTTTGGCAGGAGGTAAAACGTAAAAAACCTGTGATTGAGTGTATAACCAACACCGTGACGATTGGCGACTGCGCCAACATCATTTTGGCGGCGGGCGCGTCGCCCATCATGGCGGAAGATATCCGCGAGGTGGAGGAAATTGTGGCGATTTCCGGCGCGGTGGTGCTCAACA
>CALLNG010000406.1 GCA_938005345.1 uncultured Clostridia bacterium | reverse complement strand
CGCGGCAGAAATGGCCTTGGTATGTCGAAGGCAATTTGAATATTTTGCTGGAGCTAAATCTTGTTACCAAAGAGAAGTTGGAGAAAGGATCCTATATTACAAATTTAGAAGCACTAACGCTTATCCATAAGATTTGTTGTCCCCTGACTGTTGTTTCAAAACAGCCGCCGGACCTAAAAGAATGGTATAGAGGCGATACCCTAGAACCTTTGGATTATTTAGATGATACGATGAAGGCGTTTATATTAGATTTAGTGATTACTGGGACCTACCAAATTGTAACAGAAGACGAAATTCTCCAGATGAATTTTGATGAAAATATAACCCAATATGAGGCATTGGTTTATATGACACGTATGCTTAGTGATACACATGGCTGCATTTTTTATCAAGAAGAATTAGATTTTACAGAGAAAATTCAGACTTATGAAGCAGCGTATAAAAAGGGAATTATTGATGATATTGATATAAATAGTGCCGATTTACCAATTTTACGTACGGATTTTTACCATTTGATACATAAAGCAATTTTTGCAGAACGGGTGGAGGGGAGTTTCGTTCCGGTAAAACGTCGATGTGTAGATTCTTTAATTCGTATTAAGAACGGAGAGTATCAGACGCAAACGGAGCCTCCGAAGAAAGTTACAATTCATACGAATAAAATGACTATTGAACCAGTCATAAATGAGGATTTATCTATCTCATGGATCTTGCCTGACCATATACAGGAGGGTTACTGGACGGAATTTGTAGCCGTTACAAAGGAGGGGGAAAAGAAAGGTCATATTGTATCTGGCGGTGTTCGTACGAAGATAAGCATTGAGGAAATTATCAAATATAGCGTTCATGCGTATCCCGCAAAATTGGACCATATCAGTTATGCATATTATCAGTATGATTCAAATGCGGTGACGCGCGAAGTGTATTATTTTGAACTTGATATGTCTGCGGTTACATTACAAATAAAAGGTGATGAATTAATACCAGAAATTTATAGGCAATACCAAAATGGGTGGCATGCCAAAAGCATATCTTTAGCAGAGGGACAATCCTTCAAAAAAGGTGCTTATTATGTGCTGACTTCATATGAGCATACCTACCGGAAACCAGAATATAATAATTTAATTCAAAGAGTAGTATTTAGAGCGTGGGAGACATCTAATATACTTTATGATTTATATAAAGATAATAGAATCCCTCTTGCATTAGGCAGCATCGACCTAGATGAAATCCATATTCAAGAGGTATTGGTTGAACAAAACCACAACGGTTTCACGCTTTTTGTCACACCGGAATCAATGAATAGCTTCACGGTTGTAAAAAGTGAATAATTCGTTGCAAGCGGTTTGGAAATTAGGAAATCTGCCATGCAGTCGCTTTAAGGAAACTGCATGGGGCAATGGTATCTGGGACTGAAAATCAATTAACTGTACACGATGGTCTACTGTTAAACTCATGCCCAGTTTTAGCAAAGACACCTTTCCTTCACAATGCGGGGCAGGAGCCCTTGCCTAGCTAGGGAGAGAATCAATTTCATTTTGCGGCATTAGTATACGTCTCGTAATTGCAAGAGTCTTGCTTTTTTCTAGAAATTATGCCATAATAAAGGGAAGGAAATTTTTATGGTGGAAAAAAGCTGGCGTGGGACAAGCGTCAGCCGCGATAGAAGAGAAAGGAAGGATTTTGCATGAAACAGGCGGCAGATTTGAAGCAGCTGCTCCGCTCCATCAACGGAAAAAGCTATGGGGCCTATAAGTCACTGGCAGGGGCGTATGCGTTTGCATCATACACCTTATGGATTGACCATGTGCAGGGGGATCCCTTTGCCGCGCCTTCGAAAGTGCGCATTGTAGTAAAATCGAAAGAGCATGGGTTTCCGGCAGAATTGTCTGACACCTATGAAAAAAAGACGGCGCTGGAGGATTACTTAATTCGTCAGTTCGCGCACCGTCTGGGGCGTTATTCCGGAAAAGCGTCAGGTTCGGGCTGCAGCGGACGAATTCACATCAGCCGCTGCGGGCAGGAAGTGTTAGAACGTTCTGCCATGCAGCTATTTCCGGATCGGTTGGAAGCGCGGTTTGAGGTGGGATTTCCAGCCCGGGGACGCACAGTTTTAGCGTTTGAGCTGGAAAAGATTTTGTTTGAATATTTGCCGGAACTGGCTAGTCAAAGTTTGTTTTATAAAAATTTAAATCGGCGCAATGTGCAAGCAGCGGTAGAGCTAGCAGAAGACCAAGCCTTTATACGCCGGGAATTGGAAGCGCGTGGACTGGTAGCGTTCGTAGCAGATGGCGCAGTTCTACCGCGGGAAAGTGGCATTTCTGACCGGCCCATGCAAGGGGGCGTTGTTTTTACAGCGCCGCAGAGTATGGCGGTTATACTGGACTTGCCACATCATGGGCCATTACGTGGCATGGGGATCCCGAAGGGAATCACATTGATTGTCGGCGGTGGATATCATGGAAAATCAACGCTGCTGCACGCGTTGGAACGCGGTGTATATAACCACATTGCAGGCGATGGGCGGGAATATGTCGTCACGGACAGCAGTGCTGTGAAAATCCGTGCAGAAGATGCGGGTGCTGTGTAAGGGCATGTCCGAGCGGAGCGCTTTACGGAACGGCATGGAAAGACAAAACGCCGGTTCAGGATATATTAGACGTGCAGCTGTGTAGTGCATATATGAAAAAAACG
>CALLNG010000405.1 GCA_938005345.1 uncultured Clostridia bacterium | reverse complement strand
CCCTTTTTTCTAATATTTTGAGATTCCAAAGCGATTCCGGTGTTAGTGAAACTATCTATCAAATCTATTATGGTGATGTTAGCTACGGTGTTGCTATGTCGGTTATAGAACCTGCACTCACGGAGATTAAAATCTGGAATAATTTGGTGGACTCTGTGTTGCTATACACACCGAAATATTCTTTTTACAGTATTGAATCCAGCTTACTTCCTGGCTTTGATTTTGCCGAAACGGAACTCTACAAAAAAGTTCAGCAATCCAAGCTCATTTATTGGGGGACCGAGCAGGAAAACACCATTTTTAGCGATGGACATCTCGTAATTCCTATCGTTCTGTCTCTCAGCATCCGGGATGTAAATCAAAACAGCATCTATATCGTCATCAATTTAAAAGCGGAAATGCTGCGCTTATATTTAGATGGCATGAATAAGGAATTAAACAGCGAATTTTACATAATCGATGAGGACAAGCGTCTGGTCATCACTGGAAGCCGCACAAACCATCATCAGCTTATTCATACACCAGAATTGCTGCAACATATTCAGGCCCAAGAAGAACATGAAGGTATTTATCGTACGCCGGATGGCGAACGCCTGTACATCACTTCTAGACAACTTCCTATCAATGAATGGTATATTCTTTCCCTTACGCAGGAATCTCTGCTATACCGTGATTTACATGCTATCCGGCTTAATCTGCTGATTGTAGTGGTTTTAATTGCAGCGGCAGCGATTTTGCTTTCCATTTTTTTCGTCAAAACCTTGACTCGTCCTATTTTGCGGCTTTCTGCTATGATGCGCCTTGCACCCGAACATAATTTTGCCGACCGCTTCCACTCCAGTTACACTGATGAGGTCGGTGTGCTCGGCAACAGCTTCGATATGATGTGCGAAAAAATTCTCACTTTGATGGCGGATATTACACAGGAACAAGAATTCAAACGTAAGGAACAACTGCGGGTTTTGCAGGAACAGATTAATCCCCATTTTCTATATAACGTTTTGAACTCTCTCTATTGGAAAACGGAAATTGCCGGCAACTCAGAGGTAGCGGATATTATTGTTGAACTTTCAGAATTTTTTCATCTTGGGCTAAATGGCGGACAGGAAATCACCACTATCCAAAATGAGATTATGCATGCCCAAAAATATATGAATATACAGCAAAGTATGTACCCAGATAAATTTGATTATCATATTTGTGTAGAACCAGAACTCTTAGAGCGCCCAACTCTCAAACTAATTTTACAACCTTTAATTGAAAACAGTATTGTGCATGGTTTTAAAAATATGGACCATGGCGGACACATTGATATTACGGTAGCGCGCAATGATATGGGTATTGTATTTACTGTGTCTGACAACGGCTGTGGGTTTGACATATCCCAACTCCATTTGGAAGATACTAGTTCCGATAGTTATGCACTAAAAAATATTCTCCAGCGCATTTGGCTTTACTATGGAAAGGAGTATGGCATCCAGTTTTCGTGTGGGATAAACGGAACGACTGTAACGGTGACCATTGCGGAACGCACAAAATAAATACAAAGGAAGGGTGT
>CALLNG010000404.1 GCA_938005345.1 uncultured Clostridia bacterium | reverse complement strand
GGGATAAGTATCCGGGACACAACAATTAAGACAGATGAACTATAACCGGGAAAATGAATATGCCCAAATGGAGGACGAAGTGGAACTGGCGCGCGAGTATCAAAAACGCATTATTTGTATTTACGAGCTGCAACAGCCGGGCAAACACGGCTTGACAGATATCAACACCTATTACCATGCAGGGCTGAAGGTTTTGCAGGCGTCCCGGGAAACATTGGAACAGCAATTTGCCTACGGGCGGCTTAGTTTTTCCTATCATTACTATGACCCGCTGCTGGAATTGCTGGAGCAGCTCCCAAAGTAATTGCATGCGGCAGGACGGCTATTGACGGGAAGTAGAAAAAAATGGTATAATATAAAATAGTATAATAAAAGAAACCGTTTTTCAAAAGCGGATAGCAAAATTGCTAGTTTCGAGGGGTCATGATGAGACAATTAAAAAAGATACAATGGCAAAAACCGATGGTTGTCACATTGGTATTGATTTTTTGCATGATCGCTGGCTCGGTGGTTACAACGGGTTGGCTCAATTACAGGGCGGAGCAAAGCAGCTTCCAGAGATTGTATGAGGAAACACAGCGGCTGGCACATAATATTGAGCTTTTTGCACAAAACGATAGGGAGGAGCTGGAGCTGCTGGCGGCCGTGATTACAAGGTATCCGGATTTGACATCACAAGAGCTTTGGGATATTTTGGATTCTTATTCTGCTGTGGGGATGATGTCCAGGCTGGAACTGCTGCTGCCCGGCGACACCGTTCTCACAAGGGGAGGCAACCGCCTGGATGCTAGCGGGCAGCTGTCATTTGAGCAGCAGGCCGCCCTGGGAAGCCACATCACGGATCCGGAGACAGATTTGACCAGCGGAGAAGCCATCTTGCGGCACTATGTGCCCGTTATCCGGGAGGGAGAAACTGTTGCCATGCTGTATGGTATTGTGAAATTGGGCAGTCTTCCGGAAAAAGTTTGGAATAATCCGTATGGCGGTCAGGCATCTATGTATATCATTGAGGGAAAAACCGGAGATTTTTTGGTGGACACCTGGCATAACCAGCCTGGCAACATATGGTCTCTGGGTGAGAGGCCAATGGCGCCGGGATATGACCATGAACAGCTCAAACAAGGGCTAACAGACGGGGAAACGGGATATGTGGTGTTTATTTCCCGGACAACGGGAGAATACCTCTATTTTTATTATCAGCCTATGGCAATCAATTCGTGGCGGATTGCGCTGTCCGTGCCGGAGGATACCGTGTTTTCCTCGGCAAATACCATTCGAACCATTTTAGATGTATTTCTGGTGTTCGAGGTGCTGTGCTTTGTGCTGTATTTCCTGTGGATGCTGCGCTATGTACGCCGCGAAACAAGCGAAAAACAGCGGCAGCTCGATACCATTCAATCTATTTATGATGTGGAAAAATTGCTGTTCAACGCACATGAACAGAAGGAAAATGTCGTGCTGGCGCTGGAGCAGACCGCCCATATGTTGTCCGCGCAGCAAGTTCGTTTTTGGACGCCTGGGCAGCCGGAAGGCGGCACTTGCTTCATTTGGCCGCAACCCGGGCCGGACCATCCGCAAACGGATTTCCTGCCGTCCGGGCAGGATACCCGTCTATTTACCGCTTTCCAGGAGGGAATTCCTTCCATTGAGGCGTATGACGAAAAAAACTTGCAGAAGGTTTTGCCGGAGGAGAAAACCGGGACGGTAAAGAGTTTCATGGCGGTGCCAGTGGAGGAAATGGACGGTAGCGTGTGCGGGGTTTTATCCGCTTATAATATGCAGGACACACCAACCAAAGTGGGATTGCTGAAAAGTGTGGCGCTCAGCTTCAGCATGTTTTGCCATAACCGAAAGACGTTTCATGCCATGAAGGAGCAGGGAGAAAAGGATATACTCACCGGACTGTACAACCGCAACCGCTATATGAGCGATATCGCTTTCCTCGGCGCGCGCGAAGGCTCGCTCGGTGTTGTGTTCATGGATGTCAACGACCTCAAACTGGTGAACGACCGCTACGGCCACGGGCGCGGAGACGAGGCCTTGCGCATTTGCGCGGCGAAGATGAGGGCGGCGCTTGGCGGAGC
>CALLNG010000403.1 GCA_938005345.1 uncultured Clostridia bacterium | reverse complement strand
TCCGGTTTGGTTCTTTGGTGGAGGTGCCGGGTTTGGCAGATTATTATACTGCGGTATATGCACTTGGAAATCGACAGCCGTTAAAACTGGAAAAAGAGGAGCACATGGCCTATATGCAAGGGACAGATAAAGGCTTTGAGCCTGGCGGATGGCTGACGCGCGCACAGGCGGCTGTGATTTTTGCGCGTCTATCTAAACGGGAGGACGGAACCCCATTGTTGGATAAACAGCAGGAATACCAAACGGGCTTTGTAGATATAGACGGGCAAGCATGGTATACCAAAGCGGTGGGAATGATGGAACAATACGGAATTATTAATGGATTTCAAGACGGTTCTTTTCGACCCCAAGACCCAGTTAGCCGCGCACAGCTGATTGCCATGGCGACACGGTTTGCGTCAAAAATTCCAGAAGGGAAAAGTCCGTTTCCGGATGTACCGGATTCCTTTTGGGCTGCAGATGCCATCGCCTATGCTGTTCAGCAAGGATGGGCGAACGGGTATCCAGAAGGCGTATTCTTGCCGGAACACCCTGTGACGCGGGCGGAAGCAACAAAAGTGATAAACCGACTACTGGAACGGGAACCAGATATGGCCTATGTGCTAAGTGAAACTTTTACGCTGCCCTTTAAGGATGTGGCCCGAACGCATTGGGCTTATGCAGAAATCGCGGAAGCGGCAGTTGCCCACTACTATATACGGGAAGGAGAAACGGAAACGTGGACGGGAATACAATAAAAAATACGGTGATCGGTATTTTGGCCCATGTTGATGCGGGCAAGACAACGCTTGCCGAGCAAATTTTATATCATACTGGTAGTATCCGCCAGCGCGGGCGCGTAGACCACCGGGATACTTTTTTTGATAGTGATTCCATAGAAAAAGAGCGAGGTATTACTGTGTTTTCAGAGCAGGCGGATATTCGAATTAATGGCCGCCGCTATACACTGCTAGATACGCCAGGGCATGTGGATTTTTCAGCGGAAATGGAACGGGCGCTGCGTGTGATGGATGCCGCTGTGGTGATTGTTAGTGCGGTGGAGGGAATTCAGGGACATACACAAACTGTTTGGCAGCTGCTGCGTGACGCTGGTGTACCGACCTTCTTCTTCGTCAATAAGATAGACCGGGAAGGAGCTCAAACACAACGGGTGATCACTGAATTGCAGCATCGTTTTTCAGAAGCAGTTTGTGATATGGAACGCAATCAGGTAGAAGTGGCGGAGTCGCTAGCGGAGTTGGATGAAGAATTAATGGAGTTATATTGTTCAGATACCAGACGGCCCGAAAAATGGCAAAATAAACTCCAGCAAATGGTATTGGAATGTCGGCTGTTTCCTCTATTTTCAGGTTCAGCATTGCAGGATACCGGTATATTGGAATTTTTACAGGGAGTGGATTTCCTGCTCCCACGAATTGCCATACAGACGGATTGTCCAGTTTGTGCAGAGGCTTATAAGGTGCGGTTTCAGCCTTCTGGCGAGCGGCTTGTCTATTTAAAGTTACTACGGGGGACTTTGTCCGTTAAACAACAAATCGTTTGTATCGCAAGGCATGGGAAAGCGGAAGGAAAAATTAATAGTATATTTCAATGCCAGGGAAAAAAATTAACACCAATTGACAGGGCGCTGCCAGGAATGTTATGCGCAGTGACAGGACTGGATCCGGTACGGCCGGGGGACAGAATTGGAACGGAACTTCACCGCATACATTATTCGTCTGTGCCGCTGCTGCGGACCAAGGTGTTGTTTCCTGAAACTGTGCCGCCGCAAACCATGATGCGGTGGTTTGCGCAGCTTTCGCAGGAGGATCCTATGTTACAGGTAGAATGGAATACCATGCTCAAACAGCTGCATATCCATGTCATGGGTACGGTTCAACTTGAGGTATTACAGCAGTTGGTGCAGGAGCGGTTTGGCACTTCTATATCGTTTGGTCCTTGCGAAGTAATGTACCAGGAAACGATTGCTGCTCCTGTAATAGGATACGGGCATTTTGAACCACTTCGCCATTATGCAGAGGTGCATTTGCGTCTAGAACCTGCGCCGCGCGGCAGCGGTATTACGTTTGAAAGTAAATGCCCGCTGGAAGTGCTGGATCGTTCCTATCAACATTTGGTGGAGCAGCATGTATTTGAAAAAACACATAAAGGCGTTTTGCTGGGAATGCCGCTGACAGACGTCCATATTACGTTGCTGACCGGACGCGCCCATCTAAAACATACGGAGGGCGGTGATTTCAGAGAGGCAACCTACCGTGCTATCCGGCAGGGACTGGAACAGGCGCAGTCAATCATTTTAGAGCCGATATACGCAGTTCAGGCAGAAGTAGAACAGACACAGGCTGGGCGTGTGATGAACGATATGGAAAGACGCGGCTGTACATTCACGGCGCCAGAAATAGCGGGAGAGTATATAAGAATTCAAGGGAAAGGCCCAGCGGCTGCGCTGATGGATTATCCTACAGAATTTGCTTCGTTTACAAAAGGAAAGGGAGCGCTTCGGCTGCAATTTGACGGATATCAGCCATGCCATAATCCCCAGGAAGTAATAGAGCGGATCGGTTATGATAAGTCGCGGGATATGGAAAATACATCGGATTCCATATTTTGTAGGAAAGGTGCGGGTTTTCCAGTTAAGTGGGAGCAGGCCAAGGACTGGATGCACTGTGAATCATAACAGAAAATGGAGAAAACCGGGCTTGTTTGAGAGAAATAGTGGGATGTTTGTAAAGGTTTGGAAAAGAGGTATTGGTGAAAAGAGAAGTTTTCTTTGTAGAATTTCAGGAAAAAGCGAAAAAGTTATTGACAGTCTGTGAATAGCCGGATATAATGAGAGCATATTAAACCAAAGTCTCAAATGAAATGCCAATTAGCAGAAATGGAGGAGCCAGTAGATGAAGGAATTTGAAAACCCACAGTTATTATCTGTGAACAGGGAAAAAGAAAGAAGCTATTTTATCCCATATAAAGAAGAGAAAAGCGCCATTGAGGGAGAGGTACATAACAGTGCATATTACCGGTTGTTAAATGGGACTTGGAATTTTAAGTATTATGACCGCTATATTGACGTACCGGAGTTGATTGCTGAATGGGATTCCATTCGGGTGCCGGGCAACTGGCAAATGCAGGGCTATGAAATTCCGCATTATACCAATGTAAACTATCCGTTTCCGGTAGATCCGCCCTATGTTCCGGATGACAATCCCTGCGGCGTATATGCAGTAGAATTTATAGTGCCGAAAGAGTGGGAAAATCGGAAGAATTATGTGGTTTTTTCCGGTGTGAGTTCTTGCTTTTATTTGTATGTAAACGGACAATACGTCGGTTATAGCCAGGGCTCTCATATGCCGAGCGAATTTTTCTTGAATCCCTATTTGCAAGAGGGAACAAACCACATGATGGTACGCGTGCTGAAATGGTGCGATGGAAGTTATTTGGAGGATCAGGACTTTTTTCGTCTTTCTGGTATTTTCCGCGATGTATACTTGCTTTCGCGCGACCAAGACCATATTAAGGATGTCTCTGTTTCAGCGGATTGCCGGCAAATCAAAGCGGAAGCAGTTTGCGAAGGGCTGGTAGAGGTTGCGCTATATGATGAAGAAGGGACATTGCTGCAGCGGCAGGAAGCGGAAGGCCCCATCACCTTTGATGTGGTGCGGCCGCATCTGTGGACAGCGGAAACCCCTTATTTATATACGCTAATATTTCATTATGGAGAAGAATACATCCCGCAAAAGGTGGGGATGCGAACCGTTGG
>CALLNG010000402.1 GCA_938005345.1 uncultured Clostridia bacterium | reverse complement strand
AGTCCATAATGGAACGTTTCACTTTCAAAGATGATAATGCATCGTGTTGATTTGTATCCATAATAAGTTTCCGAAATATTGTTTCCGCCTTATGGGGATCGGCAGGCGTAATACACAGCGGAAGCTTCAGCATGTCAAAAATACTGATATTTCCGTACGTGGCATTAAAATGGCAGTAATATTTCGTATAGGGATGATCATTTAGTACACCATAGGCTTGAACCGTTCCCGCCGGAAATAGATATAACTGGTTTCTCTTCGGAAAAACCCGCTCTCCATTTACTTGTATGAATCCCTCCCCGTCCAGAATAAAACCAATACTGCTAAACGAAGGCACAGCATAATTGGAATTCCAGGAGAGCGTACAATGAAGAAGCTGTGTGCGTACGATACTAATATAGAGTCCATCTAAATAATTTTTTAAAAGAAGATCTTGATGATCCATATCCGCTATCCGAACCTTTCTTACCAAAAATACCGGTTCCCTGCCGTGGGCAAGTACGGCAAATTATGGAGAAGAGGGACGCTTCCTTTCCGGGCACATGAACCACGGAATGGAAGCGAGTTCTTCTTTCATTCATAGTAACACAATGGGAGAAAAAATGCAAGGACATGATAACAGCTAGGCATTATGCCGATATCTTGATATAATTTCATCTTGTAGTGCTTTTTCTAAATTCGTAAATCTGGCGGAATATCCACCGACTCTTACAATTAAATTTCCATATTCCCCCGGTTTCTTCTGTGCTTTTTTTAGTTCTTTTACATCGGTGATATTTCCTTGAAATATTTGTCCGCCACCCTTTAAAAAGGTTACTAAAATGCTTTCCACAATTTCGTTGGTGGCCCAGGTTGGATCCATATCCCACATTGTAGAAGCGCCTCCGCTGAACAATTCCATTGGCATCGCTAGGTTGGATTCAATTGCAGCCGTGATTCCTTGTGTCATGGAGGAAGATTGCGGCGTGATTCCCTGCGCTACGGGTTTGCCGGCAAAATTTCCGTCCGCTGACGCACCGAGCATTTTTCCTGCCATGGGAGCATATTTAAACGTTAATACCACCGGATTACAGCTGCCGCCGAAACGGTTCTTATAGCTGCCATACGCATGGCAAACCGATGTCATGACTCTATTCGCCATTTCGTCCGCTTCCTTATGATGCTGACCATATTTAGGCAAAGCCTTTAGTCTTAGTCTAAGATTTTCAAATCCTTCAAAATTTGCTTTTAACGCCTCCACCAATTCCTGCGCTGTGCAAAACTTATCATCAAATACAGCTTTTTTGACCGCAAATAGCGCATCTGCTGCATTTGGCATTCCGATTGCTCCGCTGCCATAATTATGATATCGCACTCCTCCCCCATGCATATTTCTTCCTCGCAACAAACAGTCATCTAGCATACTGGACAGCAAATAAGATGGCCTTGCCGTTTGTGACTCTTCACTAAAAATATCCTGTACATGAAAGAATATAGAAATAATTCGTTTTAATTCCTGTTCAAAATCACAATAAAACTCTTCAAAATCCGTAACGTGTTCCAATCCTTTAAAGCGAACGCTTTGCAACTTTTTTCCTGTGACTAGACAAATTCCACCCGTTATTGCTAATTCAACATACTTTGCAATATTATGCCATCCACTGTACAAAAGATCGCTGTTCATTCCCTGTGGAGAAATCTCCATACAGCCACCGCACGCATAACCTACGGCATCGCGGAATGGGATATGTCCTTTCATTAACGCTTTGATAATCGCCTTATCATTTAATATCTGCGCCCTATTCCCTCCGTTTCTTAGATAGTTCACGCATGTATCAATCAATTTTTGCGGCGGATTTTCCGGCACCCGGATATATACATGCGGATGCGTAATATTCAAATCCATAATGGACTCAATCATAATATAAGTTAACGGATTCACTGCTGATGTACCATTCACATGGCATCCTCCAAGTGAAATCGTTTCGACAAATCCATCTCTAGGATGGATGCGTTCATCCATTCTCAAAAACAGTTCATCAACCAGCGCTCTTGCTTCTTCCAGTGAACACGCTCCCGTCTGCAAGTCTCTTTCCAAATACGGCCACAGGTAGTAGTCCAATCTTCCGGGACTATTCCCGCCAAAAGGATTTTCTTTCATTACCATAATATGTTGGAAAAAGAACGCCTGTACTGCCTCATGAAAGGTAGTGGCCGGTTGTTCTGGAACTTTTTTACAAAGCTCTGCCATTTTTGTCATACCCATTTTTTCCAGTTGCTGTACATGTTTTTGATTCCACTGTGTAACGGCGTCAAGCAATATCAGTACACCAGAATAAAATTCCTCTGCTGTTTTATCTTGGGCTGTCCGAAGAGCGTTTGTATAGAGGTCTCTCATACCAGATATACCTGAATGCAAAATGCGGTCCCAAAACCATGATATATGCCCTGTTGCCGAACCATCTGCAAAAAGCTGAAACTCCACCATCTCTTTGTATCCTTCAAATTTATCCATCGCCCTCTGAGTTGGCTTCGTTTGATAATCCAATTCCGGGCAGGGCTCCTCTACCGGCAGTTCATGAAAATGATAGGTTCTACCAATGATTTTGTCATATGGTTCTATCCATACATCCTGATTGACAAGCGCGTATTGCATGGAACGTGCGAGTTTCTCCCATTTTTCCAAATCGGAATACAAGTGATTACCTGCATAATGATAATCCACCTGGAAATGGGTCTCCGGCTGTTTTTGCCCTTTTTCTTTACAGGCTTGTTCCAACATTTTGGTTCGTTCTGTAAGTGCCATAATAAATTCCTCCTCCACTTTTTCGGTTTCTTTTTTTACTTATGTACAATAGTCGGAAATACTTTTCTTAGTTTCTCCATTTTTGTTTCGGATGGTACCTGGGTATTTTCTGCTCGATACGGTATTCCCAAGCCCTTGTATTTTTCTGCACCCATTTTGTGAAACGGCAATAACTCAACTGGAATATTATGGCTGCACGCAGAAAGATAATCTGCTATCTGCTGCATATCCTCTTGCGAATCATTGACATGTTCTATGACCGGAATCCTGACGCAAATATTTGCTTTCCTTCGGACTAGCTGCTGCAAATTAGATAAACACCTGTCATTATTAGAGCCTGTTGCTTGTATATGCTTTTTTCGGTCCAATACTTTTATGTCATATAAAAACAAATCTGTCAATTCTACAATTTCTTCAAATGCCTGCCATTCTACATTTCCTGCCGTTTCCACCGCGGTATGAAATCCCCTGTTTTTACTTTCTTTCAGCAACTCCCGTAAAAACCGAAATTGCAGCAATGGTTCTCCGCCCGAAAAGGTAACTCCACCACCCGAAGTTTCATAAAAGTTCCTGTCCTGTTCCACCACTTCCATCACTTCTTCGACTGTCATTTTCTTTCCAGACAATTCCAATGCTCCTGCATAGCAATTTTGTACACATTTTCCACACTGACGGCACCGCTCCCGGATAAAAATTTTTCTACCATGATGAACACTATGCGCTCGATTGGGCTCCGCTTGAACAAACCTCTACACAGGCCATACAGCCAATGCATTTATCTCTAAAGTAGAGTATCTGGGGCTCTTTTCTCCAGGATTCCGGATTATGACACCAATAACAATGTAATGTGCATCCCTTTAGAAAAACATTGGTACGAATTCCCGGTCCATCGTGAATGGAAAATTTTTGAATATCAAATATAGTTCCCATCTGCTGCATTCATTTCACCTCCCTCAATGCTCTTTCTCCGCTACATTCTTCTCGATTTCTTTGTTTATTATTATACGTGCGCGAAACTGCTTTGTGTATAGCCAAATTTAAGATAAATATATAAAATTCCATCTTTTTCACATAAACCATTTATGAAGTTTCAAAAAATTTTTTACAGAAAAAAATCATGAAAATCTTGCGCTATTTCCGGTTTATTCCATGGCGGCCTTTTGTTCTTTTTCCGATATTTCATATGGATACAATACGTACATTACGGTTATTTTAATAGTGTGTCAAATCTTCAAAATTGATTGACACTTTCTAGCGCTTTATTGTTTTTTATTATTTTTGGGGGGCGATTGCAGTTGCAAAAGCGGAACCGCTTGCGGAAATTTACCGCTTTTTTCGCGGTTTTCTGCCTGGTCTTTCTAAGTGTTCTTTATATAAAAACACCCAGCCACATTACAACATTTGAAGGCGAAAACTTATCACAGCGACCCATTCATGGTTCGTATATGTCTTTTCCTTCCATGAGTCAGGCTGTAGCAATGACTGCCGAACACACGCCCGCACAATACCAGACAACTGCCATCATCTTTGGAATCGTCCCGCTCAAAACTGTAAATGTGGACGTCGTTCCCAAAACGATGCTGATTCC
>CALLNG010000401.1 GCA_938005345.1 uncultured Clostridia bacterium | reverse complement strand
ATACGAATGGAACGGCACGCCGCACATCGGCGCCTTCTCTTTTTTCCCGCAACTTCTTCCAGTCAATGTTAATTCCAATTCTCTGGATACTGTTACCGCATCATCGAAAAACATTTCATAAAAATCTCCCAGACGGTAAAATAGAATACAGTCTGGATACTGTTCCTTAATCCGATAATATTGCTGCATCATTGGTGTGAGTTGTTCCATGCAGATTTTCCTCCCTATCTACGCTTGGACCCAATATTTCCATCTTAGCAACAACCGCCGCAACTGCCGCAGCTGCCACTGCAGCCAGACTGTTGTTCTTCTCCCGTCACTTCAAACCGAATAACACTGTCTACCTTTGCCATCATGTCATCCAGCTGCCGTTTTGTGCTGATGTATTTGCGAATCACATCATTTTCATTCAATGCTTCGAACTCTGCATTGATTTGTTTGCGCACATCTAGCAGTTCCTGCGGTGTCGCATTTTCTTTGGATATTTTCTTTGCCAGTTCCTCGCGTTTTTGCTGATACTGCTGCGTTAATTCCTGCGCTTTTGCATCGTTTTGATATGCGGCCTCCGCATTTTTGAATGTTATAAAAATATCGGATTCCACAATCGCTTTGCCCAACAATTTTGCTTGTTCTAAAACTTCCATCTTTTCATTTCTCCATTTCTCTCTTTTTTATATTTTTTCTCCTACTAAGTAGAAAGTTTTTGCTTCTATAATCCGCACCGGTACAATTTGACCAGTGAGTGCCTCATCCCCGGCGAAGTGGACAATCTTATTATGGAAATTTCTTCCGCTTACCCGGTTAGGATCATTTTTGCTTGCCCCTTCCACCAAGACATCACAGATCTGCCCAACATAAATCTGATTACGCTTGTATCCAATTTCCTCTTGTAGACGCAAAAGCTGGTTGAAGTTTTCCTGTTTCTCCTGCTGCGATACCGGATCTGGCATTTGTGCAGCCGGCGTCCCCTTCCTTTTGGAAAACAAAAAGGAAAATACACCGTCAAACTCCACCCGCCGCATCACATCAAGCGTGTCCTGAAACTCCGCTTTGGTTTCCCCAGGAAATCCCACGATAATGTCTGTTGTGAGTGCAATATCCGGCATTTTCTGTTTTAATTTCTCTACTAATGCTAAATATTGCTCCTTCGTATATTTTCGGTTCATTTCTTTCAAAATCCGATTGTTTCCCGCCTGAAACGGCAAATGCAAGCTCCGGCAAACATGGTCACATTCTGCCATAGCCTCAATTAATTCATC
>CALLNG010000400.1 GCA_938005345.1 uncultured Clostridia bacterium | reverse complement strand
GGCAGAGATTGTCTGTGATTCCTCTTTGTGCGGCCTAGGCCGTAATGCACCCAATCCCGTATTGAGCACGATTGAACATTATATCGATGATTATAAAAACCATATCAAAAACGGTGTCTGTCCTGCTGTTGCCATTAAAAAGAGCAAATATTATAAAATTAATCCTGATAAATGTATTGGCTGCACGGCCTGTAGCCGTGTGTGTCCTATGAAGTGCATCACGGGAACCGTGAAAAATCCACACACCATCGATGTTGAAAAATGTGTAAAATGCGGTGCCTGCTTCAAAAAATGTAAATTCGGAGCCATTGAAATCAAGAGAATGGAGGTTATATAAGTTATGGATGTTACCTTTACCATAAATCATAAAACGATTACAGTGCCGGACACCTTTACCATTCTAACGGCGGCAAAGGAAGTCGGTATCAATATTCCAACCCTATGCCATCTCGATTTGCATGGCATGAAATGCATCAATGGAGCCGCCTCCTGCCGCGTCTGCCTTGTGGAAATTGAAGGGGAGAAATATTTGCAGCCCGCCTGTTCCACTTATGTCAAGGAAGGAATGAAGGTCATGACCTCCTCCCGGCGCGCCATCCGTGCCCGCCGTGCTATGCTGGAACTGCTGCTCAGCGACCATCCCACAAACTGTCTGATTTGTGAAAAAAACACGCATTGTGATTTACAGAAATTAGCCAGCGATATGGGAATCAAGCGCGGTATCAAATATAGCGGAGAAATGTCCATCAATGAGCAGGATGCTTCCTCCCGTGCCATCATCCGCAACCCCACAAAATGTATTATGTGCCGCCGCTGCGAAACCATGTGCAACACGGTGCAGACCTGTGGCATTTTGACTGCAATTGGCCGCGGATTTAAGACCATTGTCGCGCCGGCGTTTAATATGCCGCTGGCGGATAGCATGTGTACCTATTGCGGACAATGCGTCGCAGTATGTCCCACCGCCGCATTGACGGAAGTAAGCGATATTGGCGGTGTTTGGGACGCGCTCAATGACCCGGATAAAGTGGTGCTTGTACAAACCGCTCCCTCCATCCGCGTAGCGATTGGTGAGGAATTTGGCATGCAAACTGGCACAGATGTGACAGGAAAAATGGTGGCGTCTTTACGTGCACTCGGATTTGATAAAGTATTTGACACCAATTTTGCCGCAGACCTGACTGTGGTGGAAGAGGCGGAAGAGTTCATTTACCGGCTCCAGCACGGCGGTAAGCTGCCTATTTTGACTTCCTGCTGTCCCGCTTGGGTAAAATTTATTGAGCATCAATTTCCATCCCTGCTGGATATTCCGTCTAGTTGTAAATCGCCGCATGAAATGTTCGGCTCCATTGCCAAAACCTATTATGCAAAAAAGAACCACCTTGACCCAGAAAAAGTGGTCGTGGTATCCATCATGCCCTGCCTTGCCAAAAAATATGAAGCACGTCGTGCAGAATTGGAATCTGAAAACTTGCCAGATGTGGATTATGTCCTGACGACCCGCGAACTGGCCAGCATGCTGCGGGAAGCGGGTATTGATTTTCCTAACCTGGAAGATGAGGTATTTGATCCAATGATGGGAGAATCCTCCGGCGCTGGAACCATTTTTGGTACAACTGGTGGTGTGATTGAAGCGGTGATGCGTACCGCCTACGAAAAAATCACAGGAGAACCGCTGCGCCAGGTAGAATTCAAACAGCTGCGTGGTTTTGATGGCATTCGCGAAGCCGAGGTATTGGTCGGTGACAAGCCGTTCAAAATCGGCATGGCCTATGGCCTAGGTAATGCGCGTAAATTGCTGGAACGGATTGAGCATGGCGAAGCGGATTATCAAGCGATTGAAATTATGGCTTGTCCCGGCGGATGTATTGGCGGCGGCGGGCAACCATATTATCACAACAGCTATGAAGTTCTGCAAAAACGCCGCGCAGCCATCTATTCCAACGATGAACATAAAAAGGTCCGCAAGGCTCATGAAAATCCAGAAATTCAAAGACTCTATAAAGAATTTTTAGGCGAGCCAGGTGGTGAACTTGCCCATAAGCTGCTGCACACCAAATACGTGCCACGGGAGATGATTTAAACTTCTTTTTCCTTTGATTGTATAATCTATGGTGCTATTGAAAATAGAAACGAAAAAAGACGCCTTATAAAGACGTCTTTTTTCGTTTCTTTCTACATCCTTATTATCCTTATTGAACACAAAAAAGCGGGCCATTTCTTTCTGCCAAAACAATAAGTTTGGTGAATGAAATGGCCACTTGAAGCAATAGGTATTTGCGGGTAGCTTTCCTATTTTTATGTCACGCTGCCCACTATTTCTGAAGCAGCATTTATACAAAAGCCCTGTTTTATCATGTTATGATTGCCTGGCATGTCTTATGGCCGCTCTTCCAACGGTACATAGCTCTGTTCTTCGCATACCGTTTTATAAGCCGGACGGATAATTTTATCAACATTGACCAACTCTTCCAGACGATGTGCACTCCATCCCACCACTCTGGCAATCGCAAAAATTGGGGTAAACAGTTCCACCGGAATATCCAGCATACTATATACAAAACCACTGAAAAAGTCTACATTTGCACTAACGCCCTTATAAATGGATCGTTTCTTTCCAATGATTTCCGGTGCTAGACGCTCTACCATGGAATAAAGTTCAAATTCATCCTGTCTGCCTTTTGTTTCGGATAACTTTTTGACAAATCCTTCCAAAATATTTGCACGCGGATCTGAAATAGAATAGACTGCATGCCCCATTCCATAAATTAATCCTTTGCGGTCAAACGCTTGCCGGTCCAACAATTTTTCCAAATAAGCCGCAACTTGCTCTTCATCCTTGACGTCGCTCACGTTACGTTTCAAGTCTTCCATCATTTCCACCACTTTGATATTCGCGCCGCCATGTTTAGGCCCTTTTAAGGAGGACAGTGCAGCCGCAATTGCGGCATATGTATCCGTTCCAGAAGAAGACACCACATGCGTTGTAAAAGTCGAATTGTTTCCGCCGCCGTGTTCCATATGCAGTACCAGGGCTAAGTCCAGCACTTTTGCTTCCAAGTTGGAATAGGTTTTGTCCGGCCGCAGCATACGAAGCAAATTTTCTGCTGTGGACAGCGAGGAGTCCGGCCGATGTATATACATACTTTCATCGCAGCTATAATGATTATAAGCATGATAACTGTATACAGCCAGCATTGGAAATACACTAATCAGCATCAGGCATTGACGCAGCACATTTTGAATGGAAATGTCCGCTGCATTCTCATCATAGGATGCCAATGTCAGCACTGCTTTAGACAATGCATTCATCATGTCTTTTCCAGGCGCTTTCATAATCACATCGCGTACAAAATTGGTAGGCAGCCTCCGCTCCTCCTGTAATAGTCCGCTAAAATCCTGCAACTGTTTTTTATCCGGCAAAACGCCGAACAATAGCAAATACGCTGTTTCCTCAAACCCAAAACGCTGGTCTTTGATATATCCTCCCACCAAATCATTGATGTTATATCCACGGTAAAGCAAGCGTCCATCACAAGGTACTTTTTTCCCATCTATTATTTTGCTCGAGTCAATTTGCGAAACCTTTGTCAAGCCTGCCAGCACGCCCACACCATTTTTATCGCGCAATCCCCGTTTAACTTCATACGTTTCGTATAGGGTTGGATCAATTTTATAATTTGTTTCACATTGTTTGGCGAGATCTGCCACCATGGCTTCCCATTTTGTTGCATTTTCCATGCAGTTCCACTTCCTTTCTTGCATTGCCTCGTATTTTAGCGAGTACCGATAAAAATACTTCCATCTCTTCCTGACTAATCCCCTGCTGCAAAACCTGTAGAAATGTTTCCCTTGCCTCTTGCAACTTCTGCGCCATTTTCATACCCTGTCCAGACAGCTTCAAATGAAAATAGCGGCGGTCGTCCTTGTCTTGTACTACTTCCAGATACCCGCGCGCCGTTAATGCGTCTACAGACTTACAAACCAACGATTTGGACATGCACCGGTATTGCGCGATCTCTTTTGCCGTATCTACGGTTTTGTATTTGTGCAGAAACAGCAAAACATCAATTTCATTTTGTGTCAGCGCAGTATCTTGAACCGCCTGCGCACAAGTCTGCATATATAGTTTTTTCACATGACGGGAGGATACCATCACGTGCTCGCCCAGGTTAAATTTTGAGAAAATAGGCTCTTTTTCCTGATACATAACCGCATCTCCCAACCGAATGGTTTTAAAGTAGACAATTCACTATTGAACTATTCTGTCTTCTATTATACCTCTTTTTCCCAGTCCTGTCAAGTTTTTTGTCAAATCTAACCTAAATTGTAACTTTTATGAGATTCTTTTTATAAAAAATGACGTTTCCGAAACAAATTCGGAAACGCCATATACACTCTTTCCTCTAATAAATAAATACGGATTGTAACTCCTGTGACCATGTCACATGTTTCCCAATTGACTGTGCCACGGCGCGAAGCGGAATCATCGTGCGGCCATCCACAATCATAGGTAAAACATCTAATTGTATCGTTCGCCTTTGCTTCTTTCGGGCATCCAAAACGGCGAGTTCGTCCTCGCCAATCCCTAGGGTAATGACGCGGTCATTAATAAAGATCGTGACATTACTGTTTCTAAAGTCAATTTCCGCGCCAAACTGTTCAAACAAGCCACGCAGCGGAATCATCATGCGCCCATCTATGATTTGTGGCTGCACATCTGTAAAAGTAACCGGCTTATCGTCCACATAGACGGTATTCGGCTGGTTTTGCAGGCTAATATCCTCATAATCAAACGACAGTTCAAAAGGAAGGCTGCTCATGCCGCTTGCTACAATGTAATAAGTATAGTCATTATCTTCATCAAATAATGGGACATTTTCGTCAAAAATCCAATAGACTCCTTCCCTGCTGCGGCTAATTTGTCCTACCTTGTCCGGGTCATTGGGATAAAAATGCAGGTTGTCCGCTTCCGGATCAATGCCAGGGTTTCGCCCCACTGTTATCAACGTATCGCTCGCTATGTCCAATTCCCCGTTCTTGGTACGCCACACCGCCATATTCAGCCCGGAATAGTAATTTTGGTTAAACGCATCATTAGCTAAAATAGCGGCAGTTCTCGCGGAAAATTTAATTTTACCTACAACTTTTTTACCATCCTGCAACCCATATTCCGCTTTTAGCATATCCGCATCGATTTTATAAATAGTACCAAAATTGCAGCTATACGCTTGGAAACTTCTCATTTGATCCTGTGTCATTTCCGGCAAATTTCCGTTTTCATCCAAGTCAAGGCGTTTGACGTCTCCGCGCGTTTCCCAACTATGCAGCGTCCCGTTTTCCAGACGGCTTAACATCACATGCTCGCCCTCATTCATTTTATCTTCGCCCGCCAGCATGGTTTCAAATGGAATCTGCTTTGGCTCTCCTATCAAATTCAGCATAGCGCCATTTCCACTGCCACGCATAGCAGAAACGTCCGGTGCCGCTTCCGTTTCCCAATCAGCCGTGTTAATTGGAATGTACTGAATATATTGGTAGTCGTCAAAAGCATAGGTTGTACAAATCAGCTTTTGTCCTGTATATGCGCCGCCGTTGACTGAAATGTTGACCACACCTGTGGTGTCGCCTTCCACCCATTTATTCATTTTATACTGTACCAGCCATTTGCTTTCCCCCGGGTCCAGGTGAAGCGTCTCTTTCTGTGCGCCATATCCACCTGCTAACCCCGCAGTCAAATCAGTTTGTTCCGCAAAAATCTGTGTATAAATATTGGCCGTTTTGTACATCTCGTCTGGGCTATTTATGTTGTAATAGGTACTCGCACCAATGGTGATATCCATAGGTATGGTATCCTGATTGGTAAGCAGCGCGCCAAAAAACGCGCCGTTTGTTGTCTTGTCCACATGGGACCAATAAATATTGGCATTGCCGTTAACCGGTGCCTTGCACAAACATTGCCGCTTGTCCTGGGAATAAAGGTCCTCATCTTTGATATTCTCCGGGCCGGAAGAAAGGAAAAAATTACGATCCCCTGAAACCTCGCCCTTTGCATCTAAGGGTTCAAACGCTACTGCATCCAAAATACGAACGCTCAAAACATAGTGCCATGTGAAGGGCTCCACCTTCCCTACGCCCGCTTTTCTCTGAATCCCAGCGGAAACATAAAACGCCCCGTACTGCTGCTCTGTCGTCTTAAAATAGCGCAGCCGGCTGGGATATCCATGCCCCCCGCCCCACAGCT
>CALLNG010000399.1 GCA_938005345.1 uncultured Clostridia bacterium | reverse complement strand
GGCGGACAGGGTCCTCGCCGCGCCGTCCAATGCCGCGTCTACGGCTCCTGCCGTCAAATGCAGGGTATGCCCATTTGCCGTCACGGCCGCGCCGCCTGTCTGCTGCTGTACCTGCGCACCCAGGGCGTCCGCCAAATAGGCGGCGGGCACCATCACTGCGCCACCGCGTTCCAGCGCTGTCCGGCCGTCCGCCAGAACGGTTTTTTCCCCGTTTTGTATCGTACCCGCGCTGCCAGCATATACCAAGGCCGATTCTGCCGCCAGCGATTCAAACTGTGCCCGCAGTTCTTCGCTATAGCGCGCTTCCGCGGTTCCCATGGCATTTTCCGCCGGTTTTTTCAACACGATGTTGTCAAAATAAACCTCCGTTCCCTCCTCGGCGTACATGCCCCATCCGTTAATTGTGAAACGCAAATCCACCACTTTGGTGTAGGATGCACCACGCTGGGCCGTCAATTCCACCAGGGGATAGGAAAACAGTTTCCAGCCCGTCCAATTGACGCTGATGGTGGTGTTAAAATAGCTCAATCCCTGGTCGGACTCGCAGTCCACCAGCAAAATGAATTGGCTATCCTTTGGCCCGGGGGAATAGGCCCAAAACTCCAGTGTTTCGTATTCTGACCAGTCCCGCGGGATATTTTTGTTGAAATTCAGCGTATCGCTGCTTTGCATATTGCCCCAGCGGGCAGAATAGCGCGCCGAATAACGGATGTCGCTGACGGGCAGCGCACCTGCGCTGACAATGTTGCCGAAATGGTTCATATCCACCAGGACATAGGTCCCATCCCCTGATTCCTCTTCCACAAATCCGTCCCAGGCCGCCCAGGCCGCAGTGGATACAAGCAAGCTGGCGAGCAGCGCAAAGCATACCAGCCGCCCGCCGCGCTTTAAGGTTCGTTTCATGGTTTATCCCTCCTTATTGATACTGTTCCGTTGCTATACTCATCCTTTCACTGCGCCAATCATCACGCCCTGTACAAAATATTTCTGAATGAAGGGGTAGACGCACAAAATCGGCACGGTTGCAATCACAATAATGGCATGTTTGATGGATTCGCCCACCTCGCCTTGGTCGCTGAGCGACACGCCCTGCGTCATACTGCTGGTGTCGTTGACAATCAGCACTTGGCGCAGCACCAGCTGCAAAGGCCATTTATCCGATTCGCCCATCAGGAAAATAGAGGCGTTAAACCATCCGTTCCAGTAGCTCACGCCGTAATACAGCGCAATGACCGCTAGTGTTGCCTTGGACAATGGCAGGATAATTTTCCACAAAATGGTGAGGTGCCCCGCGCCGTCCATGCGCGCGCTTTCCTCCAGGCTGTCCGGCAGGGAGGCAAACGCGGTGCGTAAAATAATCATGTTATAGGTATTGACTGCCGTTGGCAAAATCAGCGACCACAGGCTTCCGAGAACAGGAAGAAAGATCGGGACAAACCCAATCGGAATGGCGACACAGCAACCAATGACAAAGTAAAGAACCGTGAACAGACCAAGGTTAATGAGGTCTTTTGCTTGTAACTTGTTATTCATGATGAATACCTCCACATTCGTTTTTTAGTTAGCATCTTCTAACCTTTTATAGGATAGCATAGTACCGGCTGATTCTCTACAACCAATCATCTTTTTAGCTCCAAACAGCAATGAGTTTTTTTATTGACTGACTTCGCTTACAATTCTATAATATGATTAAAATCAAG
>CALLNG010000398.1 GCA_938005345.1 uncultured Clostridia bacterium | reverse complement strand
ACCGGGTCACTATTCACCACAAACAGTACCATCAGTATCACGCCGGCTATCATAATAATTCCCTGTACAAAATCCGTAATGGAACTGGTAAAATATCCACCCATTCCCAAATACAGCGCAGTGAGTACCGCCATGAAAATCATGCAGTACACATAAGGAATATTCAGCACCCGCTCAAACAAAAAACCGAGCCCCACATAAACAGACGCTGTATAGGGAATCAAAAAGATAAAGATAATAACTGCTGAAACCAACTTCATTTTTTCACTGTCATAACGTTTTGCAAAATAATCTGGCATCGTTTTGGCATCCATTTTCTGTGTCGCCATTTTGGTTTTTTTCGCAAATAGCAACCATGCAAGCAAACATCCTACCAACGCATTTCCTATGCCAATCCAGACACTGGATAGCCCATAGAGCCAACCAGACTTTCCAGCATACCCGATAAACAAGACGGCCGAAAAATAAGCGGTCCCATAAGAAAAGGCCGAAATCCACGGCCCAACACTTTTTCCGCCAAACAAAAAACCATCAAGTGACTTGGATTTCTTCATTCCTACAATTCCGATGCTGAGCAAAACAACGAAGAAAATTGCCAGCAAAACATAGCTCCATACCATTCCTACCAATCCTTCCTGCTTTTCTTTTTTGCTTGTGTGTCCTACAAATTCCTACATAATATTATCATACTATAAAATTCATAAAAAAGAAAGCCCTTTTTTAAACTTTTTTTTGTAAGCGTTTCCTTGATTTAGAAAAAGTAGAAAAAAGGGCGGGTCAAACCCGCCCTATCACATTCCGGTTTGCTTGAGAACATACAACCTCTACATCGGGCAGTTGCTTTTTACACCAATCCGCTAAAATCCGCATGGCATATTTTTCTGTCTCATAGTGGGGCGCAACAATTACATTAAGCCCTATATTATGTGCGTCCCGTGCATTAGAATACTTGATGTCTCCCGTGATGTATACATCACAAACATCCAACAGCTGCGGCGTTACAAACGACCCGCCACCACCGCTGCAAATCGCCACACGCCGCACAATCCGATCCACATTTCCAATGACTTCCACAGAGGAAATTCC
This sequence comes from uncultured Clostridia bacterium, assembly GCA_938005345.1. GTDB lineage: Bacteria > Bacillota > Clostridia > RUG12999 > RUG12999 > JAAWTG01. Next base: position 1,374 of record CALLNG010000398.1, on the reverse strand, counting down.
TAGTTTTACAGCAACAGTTTTAGCTAAATCTCCTAAGCGCTGCGGCGGAATTTCTCCCACCCGCCCCAAATTCTCTTCCCCTGCAATAGGCAGCGGACCCACACGCTCCAATTCATACAGCCGTGCTAAATAATCATTGGTTCCGCCTTCTGCCGCATCCAAATTGGTGTGGGCAGAAAAAATAGCGATACCGTAGCGGGCTGCTGCCAGAATACACCGTCCCTCATACGTATCACTGGTAACAGTTTTAAGTGGCGAGAAAATTAACGGATGATGTGTCACAATCATGTCAGCCCCACATTTGACCGCCTCAGATACGACCCATTCGTCCACATCCAGCGCTGTTAAAATTTTTGTCACCTGCGCATTGCGGTCGCCTGTCATTAACCCAACATTATCCCATTCCTGCGCCATTTCCTGCGGCGCCAATTTGTCCAAACATCCTATGATATCTTGTACTGTCTCCATGTTTCAAGCCTCTCCTCATACCACGATTTAATCAATTCAAATTGTTTGATGATTTCTGTACGTTTGGAATGTTTCAACTGATCCAGTGCCCGCTGTACTTGAGACAGCTTCAATTCCAAATATGATCCCAATTCTTCATCTTCCCATAGCAGAGGCGAAATAATATAATCCCGCTCGGACCAATACGGACATGCGCCCCGCCGTGCTTTTAATACAATATAAAATTTTTCTTCTTCACGTACAATTTTTTCCTGTACTAAAGTAAAACCAATTTGGTGCACTTTCTTTCGCACACCGTCCACATCTGTCATAGGCTGCAAAATCAATGTATTTACGCCTTGCGGCACGCGGTTTAAAATCCGCCCCATCAACTCACCGCCCATACCGGCAATCACCGCCGTATCCACTTCATTTTCCCGCAGCCCTTCCATACCGTCTGCACGGCATAGGCGCATCTTTTCTCCAACACCATATTTCAAAGTATTTTCCCGTGCCTTATCCAACGGACCCATATGTATATCTGATGCAACTGCATATGAAATTTTCCCTAATATCAGCAAATAAATTGGAATAAATCCGTGGTCTGTACCAATGTCTGCCACTTTGCTGCCGCTGTCTACCATTTCCGCAATAGTCCGTAGCCGCGGTGTCAGCATAATTGCCATTTTCTTCCCCCTCTCCGCACCCTACGGTTAAATAAAATGCAGCAAAAGAGCTGTCTCCACACCGAACATCTCGCATGCTTACGCAGCCCTTTTCCTATTATTATAGATAGTCTTTTAATTTTTTGCTTCGGCTCGGATGTCTTAGTTTCCGCAGCGCTTTCGCCTCAATTTGGCGAATCCGCTCCCGCGTTACGTTGAATTCTTTGCCCACTTCTTCCAGCGTCCGTGCGCGGCCATCCTC
>CALLNG010000397.1 GCA_938005345.1 uncultured Clostridia bacterium | reverse complement strand
TTGCTCGGAAACGCTTTTTACCAAGTTGACCGGGAAAAGTGCATATACCATCATTGATGTGCAGCTCAAAGCAGGCACATCGGAAGCGGAGGTGGAAGCGCTGCGCGGCCTTGCGGGTACGACGTACACATTTTCCGACCAGCGGCTGGGCAACCAGGAAGCAAAAGGCGCATATTATTCTCTCGCACTGTTTATCTACGGTTTTCTTGCCATCATTGCGCTGATTGCCGCCATTAATATTGTCAACAGCATTTCCATGAGCGTGTCGGCCCGCTTCCAGCAGTACGGTGCTATGCGGGCCGTTGGCATGAGCGTGGACCAACTGCGGAACATGGTGCGCGCCGAAACCTTTACTTACGCCCTATCGGGTATGTTGGCCGGTGGTTTATTGGGCCTGCCGCTGCACCGGTTTTTATGGAATATGCTTATTTTTAACCGCTGGCAGGATCCATGGGAAGTGCCGGTTGTGGAACTGGTACTCATTTTAACGTTGGTCGCCGGCACCTGTGTACTGGCCGTACGCGGCCCGGTAAAACGGATTGCGTCCATGTCCATTGTAGACGTGATTGCCGACAATTGACGTAAGACAAAGGGAAAACTTATTTAGAAAAAGAAAACGCTGTGCGGCGGGTTTCCCGCTGCACAGCGTTTTTATCTGATTTGTCCGGATAGCCGATTTTGACGCCCAGCGTATCCAGCTTTTTCAATGCACGTTCTTTGGTGGTGTCGCTCATCCAGGAGAGGTTTTTAATACGCTGCCGGTAAACGGCGATGTTGTCGCGCACCATTTTTTCCACGCCCTGCTTGGCTTGCTGTGAAAAATACCGCTCGCCGATATAGCCAGGCATGGTGTTTTGTTGTGTGAGCACGGCGCGTTCCTCCTGGAAATAGGCTGCAAACGCCTTCGTCAGGCCCACGTCAAAAATGACAATCTCGTCCGCCGGCTGCAAACCGGAGTTGGCAAATACTGCGTCCATATCGACATTGGGAAACAAATACCGGATTACCTGCATAGTAAATACATTGTAAATTTTGTCCACATTGTTGCTGTCCGCGGCGTCGAGCATGGATTCTGACAACTGCTTTTCCATGTCAAAGCACGCAGTTGCCATTGCTTCAGCGTCCGCTTCTGTCTCGCCACCCAGAACAAACAGCATCTTGAGATACTTAAGATAGCTGCTGATTTGCTGCTCGGTACCGTTTTGGTAGGTTTCCTTGGGCAAATTAATAGCAATCGGGGAAAGTGTCTGCATATACCGGGTGCTGTCCTTCAAATCGGACATCAGGCTAAACTCCATGAATTCGTAGATGTAAAGTTTGTCTACCAGCGTACTTTGGACTTCAACAAGGTCGTCTATGGTCTGGGCACCGTCAATTAGATCCAGATAGGGTGTTAGCGGCACAATCCCGATTTCATTCCGGGACTCCATATCGGCGGCATTTTGGTAAAAATCCGCAATTTTTTGTTCTTTTCTCCCTTTTTCATAGCTACCGCCGATGATGTCCTGCATAATCGCGTTTACATTTTCAGTGCTAGTATCTGACAAATCATACAGTGTGCCGCTGATAACCCGGCCCGGCTGAATTTCCAGCTGGTTTAAGGTATCCCGGTTGACCGTGGCATAAAAATCGTCTTTCAGATTGGTGCCGAACAGGGCATATACCCGCTCAATGAACCGTTTCATCTGCCCGGCCGTGACACTTTCGTCCGGTGAGAAGATCCAGGGCGCGGTCCCAGTCACGATGCCGGTGTCAAACACATCGGCAAGCTCTGTTTTGGCCCAGTCCGGAACGTCGGTAAACGTTTCCGCGGGTATCGCGACTCTTGCGTTGTGCCCAGTCGGTTGTGGAAGATTGCCAAAGGCGCGTTCCAGCATAACCAAAGCCTCCGCCCGGGTAACGCTGCGTTCCTCGTGCAGCTGTCCATCTTCATATCCTTTGAGAATATCCGTTTTTTGTACGCCAGGGTGATAGTCGTCCGCCGCTTCTGCCAGCATGGCGGCAACTTCTCCTCTTGTCGCGTAGGGATCCTCCTGTGCCAGTGCAGCGGGGGCACCCGCCAGCAGGGCTGCACTCAGCAAAAGGGAAAATAATCTTTTTTGTTTTCATGGTAGTTCTCTTCATCTTTGTGATACCTTCTATATAAAAAGGTTAATCCAGTGCCGCGTCCTACGGTCGTAGACGGAACGTTTTGGGCGCAAACCGGTAAACCAAAACACAGGCAATGGCGCAATACAGGACACAAAACACAATGGTCAACAGGCCAAATACAAAGATTGGCATGCGTAGCTTCATCAAATAAAAGCAAACGAGATAGGTGATGGTCAGCACGAGCTTGTATGTGGCACTTTTCATGTCCGTTTGTGCATTATAGGGCTGCAAGAGATAATAAATTACCAAATAATGCACAGAAAAGAAAACGCTCATGCATACGATGGAAACGAACACAATAGCGTAGTTCAGCGGGTTATCCGTACCACCGGACGCAAAGAGCAGCAACGCAAGCCCGCCGCCAATCACAGCAGCCGGCGGCAAATTAATTTTAATAATCTCCCGTAGCCGGATGGCAAACAACTTGAGTATCTGGTTTGGCTGCTTGTAAAACGAATAGGTTAGCAGGCTGTGGTCGCAGTTCATAAACAGCGCCCTGGTAAACCCTGTGCCGCGGTTGATGGCATATAGGATAAATACAAAATATGGCAAAAAGGTCATCAGCAGTTCGTTGGTGTGCGTCTTAAACTCCGGGAAAAGATAGAATGCCACTAAAGCGGTAAGAAGAAGCAGGGCGCAGACCGCAGTAATTTTCAGCGATGCAGCCCAAAGGATTTTTTTATGCCGTTTGATGAATAATTCGTTGAGGTATTCAAAGCCCGTTTTCTTGCTGGTGATACCGGTATCCGTGGAAATCATCTTTTGGTTTGCCGCAAGCGACCGCTTTTTTGCCGTGTCCATTTGGTTCATGGAATCTGCCAAAATCTGCTGGGACAGTTCCCGGTATTGGGAAAACGTCACAAGTTTGGTTACCGACATGGCTCCCAAGACGAGAAAAAGCAGCATGCCCACTGTGGTAAGGGGGACGGGCAATACAAGCCCTAAGGCTGGCAGCCCATAGGCAGCAAGCAAAAATGCAGCAATCAGCAGCCAAACAAGGCGGGTCAAATGGTTCTCATTGAACACTTTTTGATGCTGTTCAAAATCCCGTAGCGTGATGGCCGCTATAGTCAGTTTCACGCCCGCAACAAAAAACGGAATAATCAGGCAAATCCAAAGCGGAACCGCGTTATGTAATCCGAACAAGAGGGAAAACGGCAAAAAACCAACGATACATTTTACCAAAACATAGCCATAGTTGACCAATGTATATTGTTTTGCGTTCATCCGCAGTAGCATTAGCGCATAGTACTTGTCCTTGGAAGGATTCAATAAATAGGTGTTGACAACCCCGCCGAGCAGCGTCAGGCAAAACAGCAGATGGAGAAACAATTGCGGCTGCGGCACAGCTTGATACAGCGTGCCAATTGCGGCAATCATGACCGCAAAATAGAGAAGTTTTCCCAAAAACGCGGACACGATTTCCCACAGCACGGAAAGAATGTTGGCAAACACTTTGAGCCCCTGCACTTGGTATAGTGTACTGGGCAGCAGTTTCTTAATCAAAGGAAGCTGCTTGAACGCGTATAAAATACTGTTGACCCGGTAGGTGTTTTTGAGGGAAAATGTAATGCGCAGTGTCTTATTCATGGCCATCCTCCCGCAGCGCTGCAATAATTTTTTCCTTAAATTCCTGGTTGTCCAAATCGCTTTTTTCCACAAACTCTAGTTTTCCGTGGCTAAGCAGCACGATTTCGTCGCACAAATCCAGCGCCAAATCCAGAATGTGGGTGGAAAAGATGGTGATACGCCCCTCTTTGAGAGAACGGAGAATTTGTTTCATTTCCTCCGCCACCACCACGTCCAGCGAGGTGAGCGGTTCATCTAGCAGCAAAATATGCGGCTGGGCAATGATGTTCACCAGCATTTGCATTTTGTTTTTCATACCGTGCGAATAGTCCTTGAGCAGTTTGTCGCGGTCCTCCTGCGCAATGTGCATATAGTCAAAGTAAGCATCAATGGGTTTGTGATCCGGCAGCGCGTCAGCGTGGATATCCAAGAAAAAGCGCAAAAACTCCCGTCCTGTCAAAAATTCCGGTACCGTTGGCGTGGATAGGACGTAGCCGATATCCTCCGCCTGCACGCTGCGCTGGCTCCCGTTTTCGCTTAGGTAAAATGTCCCGCCATCCACTGGGATATCACGGTTGAGGCAGTTGAACAGCGTGGTTTTTCCAGCGCCGTTGCGCCCCAATAGGCCATAAATTTTTCCGCCCGTAAAGGTAAAATGGATGTCCTGTAAGACTTGTTTTTGTTCAAAATATTTGGATAAATGGTCTATTACAAAGTCCATGTCCAATCATTCCCCCATGTTTTGTTATTTGTCTCGCCGCGTCCGGAATGGGCCGTTTCAACTAGTGTAAGCACCTTTAAGAAAGCCGCTGGAACCATTTCTGCTTTAGCAGGAAGAAACCGGGTGAAACGGTACATTTTAGTGGTGCGGTGGAACCAGCATCATCATACCATAAAATTTGACATAACACAAGGGAGTTCATAAAGATTTAAGAAATCGTTTAGCAACGGCAAGCGCCGGCAGCGCTCTTTGCTGCCGGCGCCTAGATAAAGGGCCCTACCGATTAATAAGTTTGCACAATATTTGATACAAGTTTTGATATGCAACCTGCCTGGTTGCCCGGGAAGAATAGCCGCGTGCCCGCAGAGCGGAAAAAAGCTGTTTGTAGCAGGAGGAGTCCGTCAAATCCTGGTTTTGCACAGGGATCCCGTCAAAATCGCTGCCCAGCCCTACGCCGCTTCCGCCGCCCAGTTGGCAGAAATGGTCGATGTGACGGACAACATCCTGCATATTGGCCCGTTTGGACCCATTTAAAAACAACGGATAAAAGCAGACGCCCACGCCGCCGCCGGACGCCAAAATCTGCCGGAATTGCTCGTCTGTTAAGTTACGGGGGTGCGGACATAGAGCGCGGCTACAGGAATGGCTGGCAAGCAGGGGGGTGGAGGAAAAGGAAACCACATCATAAAAACTTTTGTCGTTCAGATGGGACACATCGATATACATGCCGAGCCGCTCCATTTCCCGAATCAGGCGGCGGCCAAAGGGTTTGAGTCCAGCGTCAGACAGGCAGCCGCCCGCCGCTTCATTTTCGCCGTTCCAAGTGAGGGTAATGCCCCGTACGCCGCGCTGGTAAAGAAGATGTAGTTTTTCCAGGCTTCCTTCCAGCGAAGCGGCATTTTCCAATGAAAGCAACACAGGGATGCGGCGCTGGGCGATGATATACCGACAATCTTGCATATGAAGAACGGGTTCCAGTAGGGGAGAGGTGAGGTTATGCAGCAATTGGCACACCGTAGCATAGGGCATGGGCGCACCGTCCTCTACCCACAGGGCAAGCCCCTGGATATAGCCGTGGTAAGCAAGGGCCTGGCTAGGCCGAAACTGCGTGGACAAAAAAACCTCTGGCTTGCTGGTATGAAGTAAGGTATCGGCATGCATATCCAAAATAGTCACAATAGCGCCCCCTTAAAATGCATTGGGGATATGGTTCAGCGCCGGGAGGGCGGCGCTGGTAAACGGCCCGGTGATTTCAATCACATCGAACCGGAATCCAAAGTCCCAGTACTTCAGTTTATGCGCCAAGATGTACTGCTGTGCAGCACGCCGGATTTTTTGTTGTTTGGGGAGTGTGACATATTCGCCGGGCCGACCATAGGCCGTAGAGCTACGGTGTTTGACCTCGACAAACACAATGGTTTGCCCTGTTTGGGCGATGATATCAATTTCAGCGTAGGGCAGGCGGTAGTTTTGCTCCAGCAGTTGGTATCCGTGCCGCCGCAGATACCAGGCAGCGTATTTTTCGCCGTCGTTGCGCCCTGCCATGCGGGAGATGGCCTGGCGCTGGCGGGCAGTTATCCAGCGGTTCACTTTGCATCTCCTAAAATGTTGCCCAAAAAAGTTTTGCGGTGCAGGGGACAGGGGCCGTATTGACGGATTGCCGCGATATGCTCCCGTGTACCATAGCCTTTGTGTTTTGCAAATCCGTACTCCGGATATTGCGCGTCCAACGACTCCATATACCGGTCCCGGCTCACTTTGGCCAAAATGGAAGCGGCAGCAATGGAAAGGCTGGTCGCGTCGCCCTTTACGACGCATTCATGAGCAAGTGTCAGGTTGCGGATGCCGTCACCGTCAATGAGTACGTATTCCGGCGTAGGGCGTAGGCCGCGGACACTGGCGCACATTGCTTCATAGGTGGCGTTGCGGATATTGATTTCATCAATCCGCTCCACGCTGGAGGAGGCGATATGGTAGGACAGTGCGCGTTCCCGAATGACGTCAAACAGATAGTCCCGTTTGGCAGGAGATAGCTTTTTGGAATCATCCAGCCCCTCTATCATGGTGCCTTTGTCAAACAAAACAGCGGCGGCATAAACGTCTCCCGCCAGAGGCCCGCGCCCCGCCTCGTCTACGCCCGCTACATATAAATAGCCATACTCGTTGTCAAATTCCCGCATGCGCATCACATGCCCATACGCTTCCAGCCGCCGCAGTGCAGTGGGTGGAACGTCTTGCTGTTCTTGCTGCAAGGTGCGCACAGCGTCAAACAAAGAGGGAATATCCAACGCACGCAGTGCGGCGGCGCGTTTTTGTTTCGGTATGCTTAAAATATCCATGGTTTCGGTCTCCTTTACTGAAATGACAGTTCGTTTCTTTTTATTGTATCGAAAAATGGAGAAAAATGCAATGCATATTGTTTATTTTTCTGTCCTGGTACGGCGGTTTTGACATTAAAATAAGGCAGCTGGTGTGCCAGCTGCCTTTTGGTTTGATAAGAATCCCGGATACAGGGACGCGATACAAGAGCGTTCTAAAGGAATTATTCGGTAAGCGCCGTCCAGGTTTCGGCATCCTCTTGCCGCTCATAATCATGTGCATTGGCGGCTTCCATGATGTCATAGTAAGCCCAGTGGTTTTGTTCAACATCGCCGAACTGTGTCAGCTGGCTTGCGTGAGCATCGATATACGTTTCGTCCGCACTGCGATCCAGCATCCGGTTGACCATAGCGGTGACTTCGCAGCGGGTGATGCAATCTTCCGGTGCAAAGCGTCCGTCAGGATGGCCTTCAATCCATCCATATTGGATGGAGCCGACGATATAGTCGTAATACCAAGCGTCTGCGGAAACGTCTGAGAAGATATTTTCGCCGTCTAGGTTTCCCTTGGTGAAACGCATCGCCATTGCCACAAATTCGGCGCGGGTAATGGAATCGTCTGGTGCGAACCGTCCATCGTCATGGCCTTGTAAAATGCCAATTGACGTCAGCGTGTGTACTGCGTCTGCATACCAAGCGTCCCGGCCCACATCGGAGAACTGGGCGGTAGTGGTGATGTCTTTGTCCAGCAACAGATTGTAGAACATCTGTGCCGCTTCCGCCCGTGTCATTTCCGCATCCGGTGCAAACGAGCCGCCTGGATATCCACTGAGATACGCGGTGTGGTCCTCGGTATTCAGCCACTCGGATACGCCCGTCAAATCCGGTGCAAACGGTTTTCTTTCCTTCTGGAAGGTAGCATGAATACTGTGGTTTTTCTGGACGTTGGAAAAAACGTAACTGCTTACCGCACCAACGCTTTCGCCGTCCACCAGCACGTCGGCGGTTTCATAACCCTCATCCGGTATAATGGTAAACGCTTTATCTGTTCCAATTACAACACGCGCGCTTTCACCGGGCTCAATGGCCCCATGCTCGCCAGCCGTAACAGTAATGGTGTAACGGATGGTTCCGCCGCCACCGCCGCCACCGCCGCTGGTATGGCGTGCGGCAAATACAGTCGCCTGCGCGGCGGTGTGTTCATAATGTGCGGTATCGTACTCAGTCAAAGTCTGTGTATCGATTTGGAACACATATTTTGCCGAGGTGTTGGTTGTGGTATGCTGGGTGGTGTACACGCCCGGTTCCGTTTCCGATACTGCAAGCGGTAGTACGGTTGTAGTAGATGCCGTACTGCCGTTAGGCGTTTTCACCATGGTCAACTCGGTGAGTGACAGATCTGCAGGAAGATTTTGTGCCGTTACGGTCAAGGTGATTCTGTCCCCTCCGGTAATGCTTTCTGCATTTGGTGTGATGGTCAAAACTGGTTTGATTTTGTCAATGGTGACTGTTTCACTGTCCGTCAGGCTGGACGAATGGTTCCCTTTTCCGGTAGCCGTAACGGTGTAAACACCGGGCTCCACTAGGAAGCCAGCCGCTTCTTCCAGCGAAGAAAAGGTCTGTGGTTCGCCGCCGTCTTTAGAGATGGTCAGGGTATAATCCTGGTCAAAAGACAACTCGCCGTTTTCGTCCTGAACGCTAATGCGGCCCACTTCCGCACTGCCGCTGTATGTCCAGTGTGTGTTCTCCAACGTTAAGGTAAACTGGTTGCTGCTGAGAATAATTTGGAACGCTTTTTCTATAGAACCGGTATAGTTGCCGGTTCCATAGATGGTGGCGAGAGCGGTACCAGCGTGGTCATTGTCCGCGTAAGTCACGCTGAAATCCGTTTCGCTGAGCGCACCCAGTTCCGGATCAGTTACGGTAACCGCCGGACGGGCGATACCGCCTGTTGTGATATACTGCGGCGGAATTTCCTCTACCACAAATCCCGTAGCTTCTCTGATTTCCCGTTTGCCAATAGGGAACAGTACACTAGTCGTTCCAGTGAAGTTATTGCTGCCTTCTGCTGCGGAAAGCACGGCGAATCCTATTCCGGCATTGATGTTGCTGGCAGCGTCTGCAGGGGGAAGCAGGACGAAGTCCTGCGCCGAAAGCAGTTCGATGCCGCCGGGTGCATAAGAACCGGTGATGTTGTCTTTTTGCGGCAATTGCTGCTGCCCGTTGTAGGTCAGCGTTTCATTTACGGTAAAGGTAATGGCGTCATCTGCTAAATTGCGTTTGAGAATCAGAAACACAAAGGTTCCAATGTTGTTTTGGTATCCGTTTTGACCCGTTGCCGTCACCACATACATGCCGGCGTTTTGCAGGGTATCCGGATCGTAATCGCTGGTAATGGGAGCGCTGTCCAGGTTGCCATAGTAGGTGCAAGACAGGAGATAATCTCCGTCCACGCCTTCTGTCAGCACATCTCCGTCCCTATTTTTGACCACAATTGCAGTATCTTCCGGTGTCAAGGTATCGCCATAGCTAACAATCTTCGTTGACGCACTACCAGCCTGCAAATCAAAGCCGCCGTCCACGATTTTGGGCATCAGTGTGTAGGTCAGTTCAAATTCCCCTTCATGGTGGCCGGAAATGGTAACTTTGATGGTGTAGGTGCCGACCTGGGTAAACGTTAGGGTGTTTTGGGCTACCGGATCCACGCTCACACCGTCCTGCGGCGCTACAGTTACCGTGTAGTCTGTGCCAGGCTGCAGCAGTTCACTGCCGTGCCGCACGGTGACGGCGGCATGGTTGGTATCCAGGTCATCGATGGTTCCATAGTAGCGGTCCA
>CALLNG010000396.1 GCA_938005345.1 uncultured Clostridia bacterium | reverse complement strand
ATTCTGGGGAAAAGGTGTCAGCCAGGGACATTCCGACGCAATTCGACGGGTAAAAGGTGTCAAACGCGGCGTTCAATATACCATTCCAATTGAGGATGCCGTTAATAAAGCGCGAAGCGGACAAAATCCAGTGCTTACCACCCGTGAAAAACACCTGCGTGAATGTTTTGTGGTTGCAGAAGAAGGTGCAGATACGGCAAAAATAGAAAAAACCATTTGTGAAATGCCAAATTATTTTGCAGATTATGATACGATTGTTCATTTTATCTCAGAAGAGGAATTTGAACAAAACCATCAAGCAATCCCTCATGGTGGTTTTGTGATCCGCGGTGGAAAAACCGGCGCGGAAAATTCCACTAGCCATGTGATGGAATTTTCGTTAAAACTGGATAGCAATCCGGAGTTTACATCTAGTGTATTAGTTGCCTATGCAAGAGCAGTTTACCGTATGGCACAAAATGGAGAAACCGGTGCAAAAACAGTATTTGATATTCCAGTTGGAATGCTTTCTCCTATGACACCGGAACAGCTGCGTGCAGAATTACTATAACGCATTTACAAACAGATTACCGCCCTGGATACGCTACCGGGGCGGTTTTGCTATTGTTGCAGTCCTTTTTAGTAAGAGAATTTTATTTTTTCCATTGATTTCATATCCTCTTTATGTTATAATACCTATAGTGTGTATCTGTTTTTATAACGTTTTCTTTTTTTAACCGTACAGATACAAAAAATTCACGGGAACAAATGAAATAGGAGGAAGCAACATGGCGCCGAAATACAAACGGGTATTATTAAAATTAAGCGGAGAAGCGCTTGCTGGCAACAAAGGTTTTGGGTTGGATGAAGATACGCTCAGTAGTATATCAGATGTGATAAAAAAATGTGTAGAAGTGGGTGTTGAAATAGCCATTGTTGTAGGCGGCGGAAATTTTTGGCGCGGACGCAGCGGCAAACATATGGACCGTACCCGGGCCGACCATATGGGAATGCTGGCAACTGTTATCAATAGTCTGGCATTGAGTTCGGCCTTGGTAGCTGCCG